>JAUUYK010000029.1 GCA_030588285.1 Kiritimatiellales bacterium | reverse complement strand
CCAGATGGTTCGAAAAAAGGTATGGGTTTCGGGCGTCCATTTTGGATCAGGATTGGCGGGGAGAAGACCGGAGGTTCCGAGCAGGAGCGCGTAGATTTCGTTAGGTGTTTTTGCGATCGCCCGCACGCGGGCGATCGGTAGTATTTGGGCCAATTTTCGAAAGGGGGCTTTGTTATTTTTATAGCCGAGGGCCGCGAGTAGTTCTTCCCAAAGCAGTTGTTCGGAGTCTTTCGTTTGCAACGTGAGGGCTAGGCGTTCGGCTTTGATTCGTAGGCGTTCTTCACCCGCACTTTCGAGCCAGTGCGTTTTTTGATCGGGGTGCATTCCAAGCAGGGGGAAGTTGCCCGCAGGAATGGAGTAGGGGTGCGCGGTAAGGTCGATGTTTTCGAAGGAAAATTCGGGGTTGGTGGAGAGTGTTTCTTGCAGGGGAATTTGGATGAGTCCAGGAATCTCCACGCCTTGGAAATAGACGATGTGGAAGCGGACGTTGGCATAGCGGGGGTCGTTGGCGTGGCCGTGTTGCTTCCATCCATTCGGGTGAATGTGTATTTCAAGATCGCCGGATATGCGGCGTTTTTCTTTTCCGATCAAAAGGACGGCGTTAAGGAAATCGGGGCCGGCTTCGAGGTTCCAGTCGCCGGGGTGTTCAATTTCAACGCGTTCGCCGTCGGTGCTTTTCAAGCCGGAAGGGCGGATGCGGGGATCGGACCAGAGGCATTGGATGTGACGTTCTTGATACGGGAAGGTTTGAAAAGGAGGGGCCGATTCATGAAGTGCGGGGGCTGAATTTCCATGGCGATAATCGGTTGATCGCGGAAAACAGGTTTCGAGATGCGGGAAAAATAGAGGCATACGGTTTTCCGATTTATTATTAATTATAGATCAATATTTATTAGTTAATGAAATACCTTAATTTTAAAACGAGAATTTATATGATCCTTCCGCCGTCGACAAAAAGATAAGTGAAATGATTTAAAAGAGGCCTACTTCATTAGTTCTCTTAATTCCGGTGCAAGATTGTCTTTGATGTCTTTGTCGGTGGCATCGGGATTTTCCGAGAGGTAGTCATAGAGGGCTCCACGATCTTCTTCGTTCAGTCCCAGTTGGTTGGAGAGCTGGCTGGACCGCTCGTAGGCATATCGTTCCGCTTTTCGGAGTTTTTGTTCCTCCAGATAGGTGAGTAGCTCGGTTTGCTGCGGAGGGGTAAGTTGGGCCGATAGGTCGTCAATCAGCTCATCGTTTTGGGTCCATGAAGTTGAGGAGTCTATATCATTGTTAAGAGCTTCCGGGTCGACTCCTAGCTCGTTTGCAATATCCTGTTCTAGGGATTTAGAATAGCTCGCGAGTTCGGGGTTCGAGGAGAGTTCCTCTTCTGTCAACATTTGGAGCGCAAGGAGTTCGGACGCTTTCTCCTTATCCATCTCAAGAAGCCCTTCGAGTACGATCTTATTCTCGATGTTCTGCTTTTTATTATTTTCCTTTAGGATCTCCTGAAATGCCGTTTTCTGTTCTTCGGTCAGCTGTAAGCGGAGGGACAGTTTCTGTGCAAGTTCATCGGTATCCTCGCCCATTTGCATGATATCGATTCCAGTGGAATCTTTCATGGATATTGCGAGTTTGAACATGCCGAGCATAAGTTCGGCCGTCTTCAGATTTTTCTTTCCGATGGCAACGCGCGGGTCGAAGGGGGCTGTTTCCTCATCGGTAAGGGGGGGGGGCTGAACCGGGGCGGCAGGTTCTAGAGACGCAATATCGGAAGGATTTTTCGTCTCTTTTTTTGGCGTGATATCGCCCGTTGGTTCTTCAGGTGCCTCGACGGTATTTGTGGCGACGGGGCGCGCCGATTTCGGGGAAACATTTTTTTTATTGGTTAAATAGACGATCCCTCCAATCAAGATGATTGCGGTCGCGGCGGTGCTGATAATCACGGTTTTAGTATTCATAAAATCCTAAATAGGGTTAATGTTGATGGGTTTATAGTGGTTTATTCGGCCGTCACCAAGGCTGCGGTAAATGAATTTACCCTGCCGGCATAATATGCCGGTGGGTATGGTTTTTATGGCCCGCTGTCGCAGGTTTATACTGGGTCACCAAATCCATAGTTGTCCGCGACGAAGTCGAGGTCTTTGTCGCCGCGCCCTGATAGGTTAAGCAGAATGGATCCGCTCCCCATTTCTTTGGCCTTTTTCATGGCGAAAGCAACGGCGTGCGCACTTTCGAGTGCGGGAATGATGCCTTCGAGGCGGCAGAGCTTGAAGAAGGCGTCGAGGCACTCTTTGTCATCGATAGCGGTGTATTGGACGCGACCAGTGTCTTTGAGGTGACTATGTTCCGGACCCACCCCCGGATAGTCGAGGCCGGAGGCGATGGAGTAGACCGGGGCGGGTTCGCCATTTTCGTCCTGCAACAGGTAGCATTTAAACCCATGGATAATGCCGGGCATGCCATAGGTCATCGTGGCAGCGTGGTCGCCGCTTTCGGGGCCGCGTCCGAGTGGTTCAACTCCCCATATTTCGCACGGATCATCGAGAAATGCGGAGAATATCCCCATGGCATTAGAGCCCCCGCCAATACAGGCCGTCACGACGTCCGGCAGGTTGCCGGTCATTTCTAGAAACTGTTCGCGCGCTTCAATGCCGACGACGCGCTGGAAGTCGCGCACCATCATCGGGAAAGGGTGGGGACCAACGACCGAACCGATGCAATAGATCGAGGTTTCGGGGTCGGCGAGATAGGCTTGAAAGGCAGAATCAACCGCTTCTTTAAGTGTTTTTAGACCAAAGGAGACCGGGACGACTTTGGCGCCGAGCAGTTTCATGCGAATGACGTTGGGGTGCTCTTTGGCGATGTCGACTTCGCCCATGTGGATTTCGCATTCGAGGCCGAAGTAGGCGGCGGCAGTGGCGAGCGCCACGCCGTGTTGGCCGGCACCGGTTTCGGCGATAAGTTTCTTTTTGCCCATCGTTTTTGCGAGCAGTCCTTCGCCCATGCAGTGATTAAGCTTGTGCGCCCCCGTGTGATTGAGATCTTCGCGTTTGAGGTAGATTTCGGCACCCCCGCACATTTCGGACATGCGTTTAGCGTGATAGGTCGGGGTGGGGCGGCCTTGATAGTGCTTGCGGATGGCGCGCAGTTCATTGATGAAGTCGGCCGATTTACTGATCTTTAGATAGGCCTCGTGAATATCTTTCATTGGCCCTTCGAGTTGCGGGGGAAGGAAGGCCCCGCCATAGTCGCCAAAATTGCCTTGGGCATCGGGAGTGCTTTCGAGATAGTTTCTGTAGTCTGTACTCATGTTTGGCTCCTTATATTATTTAGAGGGTCATTAAAAACCGCAAACGTAGCTGTTATATTCGTTTAGCGTGCTCGCAGGGTTGAGGTCATCCTGATTTCTGCATCTAAGCCGTACAACCTATTCCAGCAGAAGCAATGTAGACCCCGTAAATTTCACCCTGATCAGGGCTAAAAATAGATGGAATAGTTGAAGACTGCAAATCCTGATTGGAAAAAGATGGTCTCCAAAAGGTGGGCGATAGCGATACGGTTGAAATCATCTTTGTGCCGAGGATCGACCGCGGGCTCTTCCCTAGAGAAAGGGGAAATCTAGACCCTCTTGGTTCGACCAAACGACCCGCCTCTCCCATCCTGCCTCATCGTTAGGCGGTTACCGTATTAAACAAAAAACCCCATTATCATTGCTGATAATGGGGCTTAAATGGTGAGCCGGCTGGGGCTCGAACCCAGGACCCTTTGATTAAAAGTCAAATGCTCTACCGACTGAGCTACCGGCCCAAAAAGGGCTTCCTAAATAAGTTTTGCGTAACGCCTTTCTCGTGAAGGAGCGCGATTTATAGAACATCAACCTGTGCGACGCAAGGGTTAATTTTATTTTCTTTTGTTTTCCTAAGAGGAGGCTCTTCCTCTAGTATTTTATTATTATCTCGATGATTAAGTGAGAGGGGGAATGATGAGGGTAGTTGGGTTAATTTTAGGCGGCGGAGCAGGAAGTCGGTTGCAACCCTTAACGAAGGAACGCTCTAAACCGGCGGTTCCGGTTGCGGGGAAATATCGTTTGGTTGATATCCCGATCAGCAACTGTATCAATAGTGATATTCGGGATATTTATCTTTTAACTCAGTTTAACAGCGTTTCGCTACATCGGCATATCGGCGCAACGTATCGATTTGATCAGTTCAGTGGTGGGCATGTTCGTATTTTGGCGGCGGAACAGACGCCTGAATCTGCCGGCTGGTTCCAGGGAACGGCTGATGCGGTTCGCCGATCGATCCGCTATTTTGCGACAGATGAGCCCGATATTGTGGTGATTCTTTCTGGCGACCAACTTTATCGCATGGATTTGGATAAAATAATTCAGCAGCATATCGAACACGGAGCCGATTTAACGATCAGCACCAAGCCGGTTTCTCGAGCGGCCGCCAAAGATTTTGGCATTATGCAGGTCGATGACAAAGGGCAAATTATTCGGTTTTCTGAAAAACCCGGTGATTCGTCGGAGCTCGATGAACTGCGTGCTCCACACTACGACGATGAGCGTTTTCTGGCATCCATGGGTATTTATGTTTTCAACATGAATGTTTTGCGCGAACTACTGAGCAGCGGGAATGAATCTGATTTTGGCAGAGATATTATTCCCGGTGCAATCGCGACGCATAAAGTGTGTAGCTATGTTTTTGATGGCTATTGGGAAGACATTGGGACCATTCGTTCCTTCTGGAAAGCGAATTTAGCGCTTACGGAAGCTTTGCCTAGTTTTTCCTTCTATGAAATGAGCTCGGTTATCTATACCCGCATGCGCTACCTCCCCCCGTCTAAAATTAACTACTGTAAGTTGAGCCGTTGTCTGCTTTCCGATGGGTGTATTATTTCCGGTGAGCGGATTGAACATTCCGTCGTTGGCCTGCGCGCGTTAGTAGGCGAGGGGGCTGTGGTGGAAGATTCGGTTCTGATGGGAGCGGGCTGGTATGAGCATGGAGGCGTTAAGCATCCTTCCGGTATTCCGATGGGAATCGGGAAAAACTGCATCGTTAAAAATGCGATTATTGATAAAAATGTACGCATCGGCGATAATGTGGTGATTTCGCCGGAGGGAAAGCCGCTAAACGAAGAAAGCGAGCTCTACTGGATTTGTGACGGAATTATAGTGATTCCTAAAAATACGGTCATCCCCTCGGGGACCGTGCTGTAGTCAGCAACTCGCCTGTTTTTAAGTCCGAAAATAGAGGCTTGCGCAACTCGATTACATGGGGTAGTTTCACCGGCTTTAACCGCACGAAAACACACCGCCCATCGCTGCAAATCACGAAATACTCTTGCAGTCGGAACGACGGTGTATGTGCATGGAAACATGAAAAAACAACATAAAGGAAAATAATATGGGTTTATTTAACCTGTTTAGTTCAGCTAAGACCATCATGGTTGTCGATGCCGTATCGCTCAGCGAATCAGCGGGAATGAAAGGCAAGGTTCCCCCGCGCAATCAACTACAGATCTTGCGTCGTCTATCGCGGTTTTCGCAACGCGAAAAAGTTGCGGTGGTGGCCGTTTTAACCGGCGCACCACTCAATAAGGCTCCGGCCGGAAAGAAGTTCGAGGGGATTACGGTGATCTATAGTAAGTCGCCGGATGTTCACGCTAAGTTTTTGGCCAAAACCGTCGCCGGAAAAGGGGCGAACGCGGTGTTGGTTTCCGGCACTGCAGCGACTGAAAAAGTGGCCGCCAACGGAGTGAAAAAAATGCGGATCAGTACCTTTCGTAAAGCATTCGATATCGGAGGCGAGAACGAAGGGGGAGAGCGTGGTGAAAACAGCCGCGGCCGCAATAATAATAACAATAACAATCGCCCGCCTCGCCGTCGTCAGCAAAAACCATCGGGCAATGCTAAACCGAACGGTAAGAAAAACAATAATAATGCCAGCACCACCAGCAACGAGCCGAGGCGGGAACGTCCGCCAAAAGAAAATTCTGAGGTCGATGCCATTAACGAATTGATCGACCTCGTCGACTAGGCCGGTCGTATGACGGCGCCAAGCCGCTATATATTTTGCGATATCGATGGCACGTTGCTGCATGCAACAGGTTCGGGAAGCGCCGCTTTTGGCGAAGCCTTTCTTGAAGCGTATGGCGTGCCCGTCGATATGGCGCATATTAATTTTGCCGGAGCCACAGATCTTCGTGTGGTGGAACAGCTCGTTCGCGAAAATGAGCTGGAATTTGATCCCGCCCGCACGAAGCATTTCTTCGAGGTGCTTCCCGGCTTTCTCGATCAGAATATGACTCGTTTCCCGCCCGTCGTTTTCCCAGGGGTTGGCGCTTTTCTGGAGCGGGTTTCCACGCAGTGGAATCTTGCGCTGGTTACGGGGAATATTCGTGAGTGCGCTTATCTAAAACTGAAGCACGGCGGGTTAAATCAATATTTTTCCTCGGTCGGTGGTTTTGGCGATGACGATGGCGATCGCAATCGTATGGCGGCCCTAGCTCTTGAACGGGCAGGCCGGCCCCAGCACGCTTTTCTGTTGGGCGACACCCCGTCGGATATTGAAGCGGCACGGGTCAATGGAATGGTCTCGGTGGCCGTCTGCAATGGAACGTTTAGTCGGGCCATGCTGGAGGCGGAAAAGCCAGATATGATCGTGGACTCTTTTGAGGCCGCAGAACCCCTTTTTAAAGCACTAAATCTATGAGTGGTCATTTCGACGAATTAACCCCCGATCGCATTCTGGATGCCATCGAAATGGGGATGGATTGCCAGCTCACCGGTTTGACTTCGCCGCTGCCCAGTTATATTAACCGCGTTTATGAATTGCAGTCGGTGTCCGGCGAACGATTGATTGCCAAGTTTTACCGTCCGGGGCGCTGGAAAAAAACTGCGTTGCAGGACGAGCACGATTTTGTGCTCGATTGCGCGGCCGATGAGATCCCCGTCGTTGCCCCGCTTGAATTAGCGCATGGCGGAACCATTGGGGAATACGATGACATTCTCTATGCCGTGTTTCCCAAAAAATCGGGACGCGAAATGGAGTTGCACACCGATGAAGGTTGGCGGCGGCTCGGTAGTTTAGTGGGCCGAATTCATCTGTCCGGTTCTCGCGGGATTGCAGACAACCGGTTGCGGATGCATCCGGAAACGACCACGCTTCCCGAAATTGAAGGGTTGCTTGCGGGCGGTTTTATGTCGGCCGGAAATGCCGATCGATTTAAAGATGTTTCCCATCGGATCCTCGAAATTGCACTGCGCGAATTCGATGGCGTTGAGTTGCAGCGGATTCATGGCGATTGCCATCGTGCGAATGTGCTAGAGCGTCCTGAAGAGGGACTTATGGTGATCGATTTTGATGAGATGGTGATGGGGCCAGCCGTGCAGGATATTTGGTTGCTCCTGCCCGACCATGCGAATCATACGCGCCACGAGATTAATCTCATTCTCGACGGCTACGAACAGTTTATGGATTTCGACGACCGGCAACTTCGCCTGATCGAAATTTTGCGCGCTATGCGCATTATCTATTTTCTCTCCTGGTGCAGCACACAGGTGGACGACTTTAAATTTAAAAATAACTTCCCCGACTGGGGAAGCGATATGTTTTGGCAACGCGAAGTTGCCGATCTGGAACATCAGTACCACGCCATTTTAAACGACGAACGGTTAAAATCGGGCAACTGGAACTAGATTTATCGCTTAAAAATGAATCACTTAACTACTCGAGATTTTATATGAGCATTAGCCGATCAGTAAATATTTCATGCCCCTCCTGTGGAGAAAAACAGGAGGTGCACGTATACGACGCCATTAATGTGGAGGTGGAGCCGGAGCTTAAAGATTCGTTGATGATGAACCAGCTCAATCGAATAGAGTGCCCCGACTGCGAGCTGAGTTTTCGGATCGACCTCCCGTTGCTTTACAACGACCCACAGCACCAGATTCTAATCCATTGGATTCCTGAAAATGAAGGAGCTTCTCTGGAAATGATTTTGGAAGAGTTTGATCGATCGATGGAGGAAATGAACGAAATGCTTCCGCCGGATGCTGAAATGCCAGTGGTGCGGTTGGTCACCTCGCGCGTTGAATTGGTTGAACTAATATTTTTAATTGAAGCCGGCCTGAATCACCGTGTCGTGGAATATATTAAATACAGTATCTATACGCGAAATATGGACTCGGTCGATCCGAAAAAATTCCGCTTATTGCTAAATGTACACGATTCGACGGAAGAGGAATTTTGTTTTGTGAAGCAGGATGTCGAAAGCCAGCACCTCGGCAACATGCTGCGGTATGGACGCTCCGCCTACGACTCCATGATCGAGCTCTTCGAGGAAACGCCCGAAGAATTTACGGATATGTTTCCTGGTCCCTGCATCAGCGCTCGTAATCTATTGCTTGAGGAGGAGGAGGATTAATCGGGTGCAACCTAGTTGAGGAAACGACAAAGGGCAGGCTAAAAGCCTGCCCTTTGTCGTTTCCGCGGAGCGGACGTT
>JAUUYK010000152.1 GCA_030588285.1 Kiritimatiellales bacterium | reverse complement strand
GTCCATCGTGGATTTACCGACGGAGGAAACATCTTCTTTGGCGGCATGCATCCCCTCAAAAAAGGCGGGCATTTAAAACCTAAAATCACTAATTTTGACCCCACAGGAGTTTTTAGAAATTCGTACATCGGCGACAAATTTTCAACGGAACTTTTCACCGACGCCGCACTTGAATTTATAGAAAAAACGGACTCGTCCACCCCCTTTATGATGTATGTTTCATATACGGCGCCTCACGATCCTCGAATGGCGCCACAAGAGTATATTGATATGTACCCCACCGAGAAGATCTCCCTATCAAAAAACTTCACCAAAACACACCCGTTCGATAATGGCACACTCCAAATTCGTGACGAGAGACTCTCTCCATACCCCAGAACTGAAGAGCGTACAAAGAAGGAAATTGCGGGGTACTATGCGATGATCACCCACATGGATGATCAAATTAAGAGAATTATGGATGCAATTGAAGCAAAAGGGCAAACCGAGAACACCCTCTTTGTTCTTGCTGGAGATAATGGTTTAGCGATTGGCAAACATGGCCTAATCGGAAAGCAAAACTTATACGAGCACAGTATTGGGGTTCCGATGGTACTCTCTGGCCCAGGCTTTGAGAAAGGAAAGAAAATCGATGCGCTTTGCTTCCTCAACGACCTTTTCCCTACGTTTTGCGATATCTTAAACGTTGAAAAACCAAGCTCCATCACCAGCAAAAGCTTGATGCCCCTAATCGATGGAACACAAAAATCGATTTACGATCAGCAGTTTTATTTGTACTTAAACACCATGCGTGGCATTCGATCCGGCGAGTGGAAACTGATCACGTACAACATTAAGAACACGAGAACCACGCAACTTTATAACATCCAAAAAGATCCGTTGGAAATGGATGACAAAGCAAACAATCCTGAGTTCGCATCGAAGCTTACTGAACTACGCGCATTATTGAAAAAAGCGGGCCCAGAATTTGGCGATAAAGAAACGTGGTACTTCCAAGACTAATCCCTTTAAGCGAACAAAGTGGCCTCGGGGCTTAAACCCGACGTCACTTAGTCCAAGTTATATCGCATCGGCTCCCGTTCTTTTCCTGACGGGAGCTTTTTCGATTTCAATCCCCCGGCGCGCATTTTCACCCGGCGAGAAAACTGGTCATACTCCAGCACAAATGATTATATCACCGTCGTTAGAACCGAGAATGATTTCGACACCATGGAACCATAAACTAAATGCCAAATTTCCAATACATCGCTCATGATATTAACGGCGATAAAAAAACCGGTTCCATCACCGCCACAACCCGAGCGACCGCAACCGATCAATTGCGTAATAAAGGGTTTTTCCCAACCGATCTATCGGGAACCAAACTAAAGCGGCCAACCCTCGAAGAAAAAAATCACCGGAGTATTCGGTTAGATACAAACCTTCAATTCCCGGCCTTTTCAACCGTAGTTCACTCGAAACAGCTCATGGTGTTCACCCGGCAAATGGCCACGCTCATTCAGGCCGGACTCCCCTTACTGCGCGGACTTCAGGTGCTGAAACGACAGGAAAAAAATGCAGCGCTAAAAAAGGCGATCAGCGAAATTTCGGATTCCATCGAAGGCGGCAGCACGTTTGCCGATGCACTCGCTCAACACCCGCGCATTTTTAACAAGCTCTACATCAACATGGTTAAGGCGGGCGAAATCAGCGGCATTCTCGACGTGATTCTGGAGCGCCTCGCTTCCTATATGGAAAAGGCCTACAAAATCAAAAACAAGGTCAAGAGCGCTATGACCTACCCGCTCGTCGTTTTACTCTCCTCCGCTGCCATCATGATTTTTCTAATGGTCGCCATCATCCCTCGTTTTGAGCATATTTTTGCCGACATGCTGGAAAGCCGCAGCCTCCCGCCGCTAACGCTATTCGTGATGGGCATCAGCGCCCGAATCAAGGAGGGTTGGCCGATTGGGCTGGCTATTATTGCGGGTATTTTCGCGTTGATCATCCTTCTAAAACGGTTCCACGTTGGCCGAATCATGCTCGACGCTCTAAAGCTAGCCGTTCCGATTTTTGGAAACCTCTCCCGCCTGTCAAATCTCGCCCGGTTTTCCCGCACGCTCGGCACCTTAATGAAATCGGGCGTTCCCATACTTCAAGCCCTTTCCATCGTGAAAGAAACGCTCGACAACGAAATCATTTCGAAGGCCACGCAAGAGATCCACGACACGATCAAAGAAGGCGAACCCATGGCGGTGCCCATCGAAACGATTCGATTTTTTCCGCCGCTTTTTGGAGGCATGGTCGAGGTCGGCGAAGAGACCGGCGAATTGCCCGCCATGCTCTTAAAAGTTGCCGATCTATACGAAGATGAAGTCGACAACGCCGTCGCCGGATTAAGCTCCATCATCGAGCCCATTCTAATCGTTATACTCGCCATCGTGGTTGGAACCATCGTGATCGCCATGTTCCTGCCCATGGTATCAATCATCGGAAACCTTAACTAAAAACAGCCCGGAACCCCTATGAAAGCGCTGCTCATTATTGCCCACGGAAGCCGACGTGAAGAATCCAACGAAGAGGTGCGTCAGCTCGCCTCCCGCATCGCCAAAAACTCCGGCAAAACCTTTGCCGTGGTCACCAGTTGCTTTCTTGAAATCTCCAGCCCACCGGTCGACTCCGCCATCGCCAATCTGGCCGACAACGGCATCACCGAAATTCTAATCCTCCCCTATTTCCTCGCGGCAGGCAGCCATGTTTCCAACGATATCCCCCGCATAATCGACCGCGAAAAAGAGAACTTTCCCACCCTACAATTCGAAACCCTTCCGCACCTCGGCGCCTTGCCAGGAATCAGCACACTCATCCTCAACCACATCAACTGATTAATATTTTCTATATATATATATATATATCAGACTATATAAAATAGGCTTATTTTAAGTAAAAATCGGGTAAAATATATACTGTACTATATAGAAAAAATGAACCCCATTACCGCATCACAAGACGTTTACAGCCCCATGAAACCACCTCATTCCACCTTTTTACATGTCGATATGGACGCCTTTTTTGCGGCCGTCGAACAACGCGATTGCCCTGAACTACGCGGCAAACCCGTCGTAGTGGGCGCGCCGCCCGATCAACGCGGCGTGATCGCCGCCGCCTCGTATGAAGCCCGAAAATTTGGCCTTCATTCAGCAATGCCCTCGCGCACCGCAAAACAAAAATGTCCCGAGGCCATTTTTGTTGCGCACAACATGGAAAAATACAAAGCGGTATCGCGACAGATTATGCGTATTTTCGAATCCTACACCCCGCTCGTTCAACCCCTCTCGATCGACGAAGCCTTTCTCGATGTTACCGGATCGCAGCACCTTTTTGGCTCGGGACGGGAAATTGCCGAAAAAATCCGCGCCGATATTTTTAAACAGACCGAATTGACCGCCTCCGTCGGCGTGGCACCCAACATGTTCCTCGCAAAAATTGCGTCCGACATGAATAAACCCGACGGCCTCACCATGGTGCCGTTCGAACAAAAAGCGATCGAAGAATTTCTCGCCCCCCTACCCATCAGCCGAATCTGGGGCGTTGGAAAAGTGACCCAGAAAAAACTGCTCTCGCTCGGCCTTCCAACCATCGAGAAATTACAGCAGTGCAATTTCCAAAAACTAGAAGCCGCGCTCGGCACCCGCGCCGCATCGCTTTTTAGTCGACTCGCCCGCGGAATCGACGAGCGGGCCCTTG
>JAUUYK010000213.1 GCA_030588285.1 Kiritimatiellales bacterium | reverse complement strand
GGGGCGGGTAGTTTTTGCTAAAAGTTATTAAAATTGACGGCTGATGGGTGAGGCGGGACTTTTTAACGATTCGGTCTCACTCCTCTCATCTTTGGAATTGCCCATTACTCTAAGGTAAACTAGATTATCCTAATTATGCACTTTTCTTTCTATATACGACTAGTCTCTCTACTTTTTCTCTGTTTTTCGGGGCCGTTTTCTTTTGCCCAGACGGCGGATATGTTTAGTGAATCGCACCCTGCGCAGGAATCCGCTCCTAATATTGGGGATGGAACAGGAAGATCCGATGGAGGAGAAAAGGTTTATGTGGTTGAAGAACGCGGGCGTAAAAGTTGGCGGGCCACCTTTAGAAAAACACAAGACACGGCTTCAGAGCAGTGGGATTTTGCGCGAAAAACACAGGAAAAAGGCCGCCTGAAAAAAGCGGATCATCGAATGCTTTATCTGCATCGCCGGTGGCCGAACAGTAAAGAGGCCCCGTGGGCAGCTCGGGCCCGGGCAGATATTCTTTTTGAACGGGGAAAGTGGAAGGATTCTTTTTCGGCGTACCAATATCTGATTGATAATTATTCCAGCCAAATGAAGGATTATGGATCGGTGTTGCAACGGCAGTTCGAAATCGCCTTTAAGATTATGAAACGCCGGCGACTTCGTTGGATATTCGGAGGCTATCGTGCGCCGGAATATGCGGTTGAATATTTTGAGGGCGTCATTCGCAACGGGCCGCAATGGATACGTGCTTCTGAAGCACAATTTATGATTGGCAAGTGCAATCAGGATGCCGGTGAGTGTGAGCTGGCGATCACGGCTTATGGCGTGCTGGGCTATCGGTATTCGGATAGTACCTATGCGGAAGAGGCGGCCTGGCAACAGATCTCTTGTTTTCGTGAATTGAGAAAGGACTTCCCCAGTAGTCCTGAAATGTTGGACCGCATTCTAACGGCGACAACGGTCTTTTTGACGACCTACCCTCGGTCGGACCATAAAAATGAGATTATTCAGCTGCGAAATGGCCTCTATGAAGTGAAGGCCGGAAATGTATTCGCCGAAGCCTCCTTCTATGCAGAAATTCCAAAAGAGCCTAAAGCTGCAATTATCTATTACGAGAAGATGATTGAGGAATTTCCTAAAAGCGAACTTGTGCCGCATGCCGAAGAGCGAATTGCCGCGCTTCAAGAGCTTTTAGCAAGGCCTATTCAGGCTCGGACGGCTGATATTCCTCGTTCAAAACCACTGCCATTTACAAAGGATTCGTGGAATGCTGAAAGGTAGTTTTATTTGCATGGTGTTAATTCTCGCGGGAGGACTTGCGGCTTCGGGCGCGATGGATCTGAACCTGCCGCGCGAAATTCCAGATGAACCGTTTGATATTCGTGCGGCACGAATGGAATATGTGGACGACACACTAATAGCCAGCGGTGGTGTGACGGGTCGAATCGAAAATGTGATGGTTCGTGCAGACCAAATTTCCGGTAATCTTGAAACCGGCGACCTGCACATGGAAGGGGATATTTTATTCGAGCGGGAAAATGTGGTGTGGCAGGGAACGGAGTTGGATTATAACTATCTCACTCAGACGGGAGATTTCGGCCCTTCCTCACTTGATTTTGAACCGGTTCTCATGAGCGTCGACCATGTTGAACGAGTTTCTACGAATGAATATCTGCTTCGAGGAGCCACTTTTACGACCTGCGAAAAAGATCATCCCCATTTTCGTGTGCGTGCCAAAGAGGCTCGGTTGATCGATGAAAAATACCTAATAGCAAAAGGGGTTACCGTTTACGTTGGAAATGTGCCGATTTTCTATGTTCCGTATTGGCGACAAAAATTAACCAAAAGCATTGTCACCTTCAAGGCCGGATATGGAAGCGAGTGGGGCGCCTATGCCTTGATCAATGCAACGGTTCCTCTTACGGAAGAGCTTGAATCGAGTACTGATTTAAATTTATACAGTAAACGGGGTGTCGGTTTCGGGCAGGGCTTTAGCTGGAATTACCCAAAAGCGGTTGGAAAATTTGCTACGTTTTATTTGCGCGATAAAAATCCGAATAGCCGATTCGTCTCTCCCGAGATTAGCGAAGACCGTTATCGGTTTACGTTGGAGCATCTGCAGAATTTAACCGATACGCATTACGTTAACACGAAGATGAATTTCCTTAGTGATCCCGCGGTTGTTGAAGAGTTTTTCAAGAAGGAATACCGTCAAAATGCACAGCCTGAAAACTATCTTTCGTGGGTTTATGGAAATAACTATATTGGTAGCGAAGTCTTTATCAATCATCGGCTGAATGATTTTTATGGCAACACGGATCGAGTTGAATATTCGCTCGACCTCTATCGGTCCCGATTAGGAAAATCGCCGTTTTATTTTCAAAGTGAAAATGCAGTTGCTTCGTTGGATCAGGTTTCTTCCGTTACGAATGGAATTCCATCGTACGATTCTGGGCGGGTTGATACGGATAATACGCTGTTGTTTCCTCAGCGCGTTGGGTTTTTAAATTTGGTGGCACGGGCAAGCTATCGGGCCACCTACTATTCCAAAACCGCT
>JAUUYK010000109.1 GCA_030588285.1 Kiritimatiellales bacterium | reverse complement strand
ATCAAACAAGCAATTGAAATGAGTATTTTAAATATGGCGATCAAACTAACCACAAAAGACCGCGTACTGCGGGCCGCCTGCGAAATTTTTGCCGAGCGAGGTTTTCGCGATGCCACGGTTGCGGAGATCTGCGAACAGGCCGGGGCCAATATTGCCGCGGTGAATTATTACTTCGGAGATAAGGAAAAACTCTACGATGAAGTCTGGCGACACGCTTTTTCTACCACGGCCAAAACCTATCCGCTCGACGGCGGCCTGCCGAAAAACCCCTCGATTGAGGATCTTTTATTCACCTACACCAACGCCATGATTCACCGTATTTTTTGCGAAAAGGAAGCCGGTCTTTTTCCAAAACTGCTTTGCCGCGAAATGACATCGCCCACCCTTGCACTCGATCGAATCGGTAAAGAAGCCCTCCTGCCACAGAGTCAATATATGCGAAAAATTATCGCCGCCTTTCTGGGCGAAGGGTTTTCTGAACAACAACTTCGTTGCTGCCTCAATAGCATTATCGGCCAATGCGTCTTCTACAACTTTAGCCGCCCGCTCCGCGAACGAGTGCTAGAAAAGAAAATAATCGGCGAAGCAGAAATGACCGCCATTGCTCAGCACATCGCCGCCTTCTCGCTCGGCGGTTTAAAGGAAATTAAAAAAGGTTAAAATGAACGGATACTTAAAACTACTCTCCCTTCCGGCCTGGGCGCTACTGGCCTCTTGCGCTATTTATGCGCCGGACGAGCGAACCCATCTGAACACCAATCTCCCGGAGCAGTTCACGCTCTATTCCGAAAATATACCCGACGCAACGAACCGCTGGTGGACGACCTTTCAATCGGCGGAACTCAACGGCCTCATGGAAAAAGCGCTGACCAATAGCCCAACCATTCAGCAATCGTGGGCCCGTCTCGCGCAAGCCGATGCACTCGCCGTAAAAGCCGGCGCGGCGCGCGTTCCCTCGCTCGACTACGACGCCAATGCCTCCACCCATAAAAATGGAAATACAGCGGGAAACGACTCGTTCAATACCTACAGCCTTGGGTTAAAAGCCAGCTACGAAGTCGACCTCTGGGGTCGCGTAAAATCACAAACCCAAGCCGCCGCGCTCGATCGCGAAGCGTCTCGGGAAGATTTAAATACGGTCGCCATTACCCTGAGTGCCCAAGTGGCCTCCCGCTGGATCGGCATAGTCGCACAACAACTGCAAACCCAGGTGATCTACCAGCAACTCAACGCCAACGAAACCACTAAAGAGCTGATCGAACTGCGCTTTAGAAAATCGCTCTCTAGCGCACTCGATGTCTATCAACAACGGCAAACCGTGGCCTCCACACAATCGCAGATTCCAAAAGCAGAACTTCGGGAGCAACTGCTGCGCAACGAACTGGCGGTTTTGGTCGGGCAGGCCCATTTTAAATCGCTGAAAATTGCCGAAGAAAAACTACCCCTCCTGGGTCCCCTTCCCACACTGGGAATTCCGGCCGATGTGCTGGCAAATCGACCGGATGTGCGCAAAGCCGGACTCCGGCTTCAGGCCGCCGATTGGAGCGTGAGTGCCGCCCGCGCCGATCGCCTTCCGACCATTCGATTAACCGCCGGAGCGAGCTACGGAAACTCCAATATTGAGATCGCCGATGTCTTCGATAATTGGGCCGCCAATCTCGCCGCCAGCGTAACCGGACCCATTTTCGACGGAGGCCGCCGCAAAGCCGAAGTGGCCCGCACTCGGGCCGTCGTCGACGAACGCCTCGCCTTTTACAAACAGACCGTACTCACCGCCATTAAGGAAGTGGAAGACGCGTTGGTTTCTGAAGAAAAACAGCACGTCTTTATCCGGGCACTTGACCAGCGCCTTAACGCCGCCCGCCGCTCGCACAAAGACTCGGTAAATCGCTACCGCAACGGACTGGTTGAATACACCACCGTGCTGATTCAACTCAACACCTTGCAGATTATCGAACGCGATCGGGTGGCCGCCCAATATGACCTGCTTCAATACCGCATCAACTTATACCGCGCGCTGGGCGGCTCCTGGCCCAACGAACTAACCCCTTCTAAAAACGAGGACATCTAATGAGCGAACGAATGGTTAAAAAATCCACCTCCACCTTTGTCGGCACTCTACTGATTATTGGCGCCCTGCTGATTGCCGTTGTGCTGGTAAAAACCAAACCGAAGGCCGAGAAAAAACAGCGGCCAAAACGCGCCGAACTCGTTGATATTCGTCCGCTAAAATTGACCGATGAAACGGTGGTGCTTCGGCTGACGGGCACGGTTACTCCGGCTAAAAAAGTTCGGCTACGGGCGCGGGTCAGCGGCGAGGTGGTTGAAATGGCGAAGGGCTTTATTGATGGTGGCCTACTGAGCAAAAACGAATCGATTTTGAAGATTGATCCCGTCGATTACGAACTCGCACTGGCCCAATCGGAAGCGGCACTCGAAAAAGCGCGTTTCGAACATAAACTCGAACTCGGCCGTCAGGATGTGGCGAAACGCGAATGGGAGTTGCTCAAACCCGAAGGCGAAATCAGCGAACTGGAAATAGAGCTCTCGTTGCGCTCGCCCCATTTAAAATCGAGCAAAGCGGCCCTGAAAGCCGCCGCAGCCGCGCTTAAAAAGGCGGAACTCAATCTGGCTCGAACCGAAATTGCTGCGCCGTTCGATGCCGTGGTGCTCTCGCGCAATGCCAACCTCGGTTCGCAGGCGGCACTGCAGGATGTGTTGGCCGAGCTGGCGGGGATCGATTCGTATTGGATCACGGTTTCTGTTCCGGTCGATCGGATTGAATGGATTACGATTCCGGGCAGCGCCGCTCGAATTTATTCGGATAAAAGAGGATTCCGCGAAGGCACGGTGATTAAGTTGCTCGGCAGTCTGGAAGAAAAAGGCCGCATGGCTCGTCTGCTGATCGATGTGAAAGATCCACTCGCCCGACGCCCTGAAAATGCTGTCAAAAAACCGTTGCTGATTGGTGAATATGTCCGGGCCGATATCGATGGCCGAATCCTCGACGATGTATTCAGCCTGCCGCGCCACGCCCTCCGCGAAAATTCGCAGGTTTGGCTGGCCACGGCGGAAAACTCGCTGGAGTTGCGCACGGTTGAAGTGCTCTGGCGCGATGCTGACCGGGTACTAATTGAAGAGGGCCTCGCCCCCGGCGAACGGCTGATTATCTCCGACATCACCGCCCCCATTCCCGGCATGGCGATCAACACCGGGAGCCAGAAAAAAGGGCAGGGCAAAAAAGGGCAGAAAAAGTCGGCTACCGTAAACTAATTTTGATGGAACCCCTGTCGGAGAATAGGAAATGAAAATGGAACTCGAACCTAAACGCGGCCCGATTGCCTGGATGGCAAAAAACTCGGTGGCCGCCAATATCCTCATGTTTATCCTGCTGGTTGGTGGGGGCGTCTATACCAAAAAGGTGCAACAGGAATATCTCCCTGAAACCGCACTCGATACGGTCAATGTGAACGTACCGTATCCCGGCGCTGGCCCCGAAGAGGTGGAACAGGGCATTCTACTTTCGGTGGAAGAAGCGGTCCGCGGAATCGATGGGGTAAAAAAGGTCACCTCCACCGCAAAAGAAGGCTCTGGATCGGTTCGAATTGAAGTGCTCCCGAGCTACGACGTAAACCAAGTTACCGATAATATTCGCAACGAAGTTAGCCGCATTCGCACCTTCCCGTTGGATGCAGAAAATCCGGTAATCAGCGCCGTCGTCTTAAAACGCTACGTGCTTAACCTCATTATTTCGGCCGATGTCCCAGAAACCACACTCCGCGAAATTACAGAGCAAGTACGCGATCGCCTGCTCCAAGAAAAGGGCATTACCCAAGCGGATCTAACCGATGCCCGCAGTTTAGAAATTAGCATTGAAATCCCGCAGGAACGACTGCGGGCCTACGGACTAACCCTCTCCGACGTCTCCTCCATTATTTCCCAAAGCTCGGTTGAACTCCCCGGCGGTGGACTCAAAACCAGCGGCGGAGAAATCCTGGTTCGCGTAATGGATCGCCGGGATCTTGGTCGGGAATTTGCCCAAATCCCAATCGTGACGTCTCCAGATGGATCCCAGGTGCTGCTTGAAGATATTGCCATTATAAAGGACGGGTTCGACGATTCAGATCGATTCTCATTTTTCGACGGAAGACCCTCCATGAAACTCACCATCTATCGCGTTGGAAAAGAGACGCCTATTTCCGTTGAGACGGCGGTGTTGAATGTGATCGAAGAATTGGAAGCCACCCTGCCCGACGATGTTCATTTTAACATTTCAAACAATAGAGCCGACCACTTTCGCGGGCGGATGAGCCTGCTCTTGCGCAACGGTTTAATCGGGCTGATTTTGGTCTTCTTGGTCCTCGGGCTATTCCTTGAAATGAAGTTGGCGTTCTGGGTCATGCTCGGCATTCCGATCTCGTTCCTCGGCACGTTCCTTATTATGCCCATATTCGATGTGAGCCTGAACATGATCTCGATGTTTGCCTTCCTAATTTCCCTCGGTATCGTGGTCGACGATGCCATCGTGGTCGGTGAAAATATTTATCATAATCGGCAGAAGGGCCTCTCCTTTCTGGAGGCGGCGATTGTGGGCGTTAAGGAGATTGCTGTGCCCGTCACGTTCAGCATTCTCACCAACGTGGTGGCCTTCATGCCGCTCTATTTTGTGCCGGGTGTCATGGGTAAATTTTTCAAAGTCATTCCGATGGTGGTCTGCACCACGTTCGTGATTTCTTTGGTGGAAGCGCTCTTCATTCTGCCGGCCCATCTGGCCCACCAAAACTCAAGAAAGAGCAAAGGAAAACTGCACCGTTTACAGCAGGCATTTAGCCTGAAATTCACCCATT
>JAUUYK010000142.1 GCA_030588285.1 Kiritimatiellales bacterium | reverse complement strand
CGTTTTTCATAGGGATTATCGCGGATGCCAAACTCTTCGGCGAGGGTTTGAAGTTCGCAGTTGCGGTTACGCGGGCAACTTACGCAGTCGCTCGGGTGGTTGGAAAGAATCAGCTCCAGAACCGTTCGGCGAACCGAAACAATTTCGTGGTCGTGGGTGATGACTTTCATGCCCGGACTGACGTCTGTTGCACAGGCCCGCAACATTTTGGGCGAGCCTTCGACTTTCACCACGCAGATGCCACAGGCAGCCCAGGGTTCGAGATCGCTGTGATAACAGAGTTTGGGAATGTTGACTCCCACATTTTTAGCGGCGTCCAGGATCGAGGTTCCTTCCGGGACATTTACGGAAATTCCGTTGATTTCGCATTCAATAGACATTTGTTTCTCCTTATCCCTTGAGGATAGCGTCAAATTTACATTTTTCTAAGCATTGGCCGCACTTGATGCACTGGCTCTGGTCAATGACATGGACCTTCTTGACTTCACCGCTAATGCAGTTGGTCGGGCAGACCCGAGCGCAGGCGGTGCACCCGATACACTTGTCGTCGATGACGGTGTATGAGAGTAGCTCCTTGCATTTTCCAGCCGGACATTTTTTATCGTTGATATGGGCCAGATATTCGTCTTCGAAATATTTCAGCGAGGACATGATCGGGTTGGGGGCCGTTTGCCCGAGACCGCAGAGCGAGGCTTTGCGCATGGCTTGGGCCAGCGTTTTTAGCTGATCCAAATCTTCGAGAGTTCCCTGACCTTTGGAAATTTTGTCGAGGATGTTGTAGTTGGTCCGTCCGCCGATTCGGCAGGGGGCACATTTTCCGCAGGATTCATCGACCGTGAATTCAAGGTAGAATTTGGTGATGTCGATCATGCAGTCGTCTTCATCCATTACGATCATTCCGCCCGATCCCATCATGGAACCGATGCCTTGCAGGCTTTCATAGTCGATCGGGATATCGAGAAATTCTTCGGTGATTACGCCACCGGAGGGACCGCCCGTTTGTGCGGCTTTAAACTTCTTTCCGTTGGCAATTCCGCCGCCGATATCATAAATGATTTCGCGCAGGGTGGTTCCCATCGGCACTTCGATCAAGCCGGAGTTGTTGATTTTTCCGGTGAGGGCAAAGACCTTGGTTCCCTTGGAGCCTTCGGTTCCGATGCTACTGAACCAGGCGCTTCCCTTCAGGATAATCATGGGGATGTTGGCCCAGGTTTCGACGTTGTTGATGACGGTCGGTTTTCCCCAGAGTCCTTTTACGGCCGGGAAGGGAGGGCGAGGAACGGGCATGCCGCGCTTGCCTTCAATGGAGGCGAGCAGAGCGGTCTCTTCGCCACAGACAAAGGCGCCGGCGCCGAGGCGCAGTTCGATGTCGAAGCTAAAGTCGGTTCCGAGAATATTATCGCCGAGCAGGCCGTATTCGCGGGCTTGATCGATGGCGTTGTTGAGGCGATCGATGGCGAGTGGATATTCGGCCCGAATGTAGATATAGCCTTGATTTGCACCCACCGTTTTGCCGGCAATCGACATGGCTTCTAGCACGGAGTGGGGGTCGCCTTCACAGGTGGAGCGGTCCATGTAGGCCCCGGGATCACCTTCGTCGGCATTACAGACGATATATTTCTGCTCGCTCTCGGCAGATTTGGTAAAGTTCCATTTCCGACCGGAGGGGAATCCGGCGCCGCCACGGCCGCGGAGGCCGGAGTCGATGAGTTCTTGAATCACTTCATCGGGCGTCATTTCAAAGAGTACTTTTTCGAGGGCTTCGTAGCCATCGCGGGCGATATATTCGTTGATCGACTCTGGATTGATCACGCCACAGTTGCGCAACACGATGCGTTGCTGTTTTTGGTAGAACGGAATCTCGTCGGCGGATTGGCCTTTTTGCTCTTTATCGTAGAGTAGCGCTTCGACTTGACGTCCTTTAACAATGTGTTCTGCCACAATTTCTTTGGCTTGCTCTGGGCCGACCTTCACATAGAAGGATTCATCGGGAAGAATCTTGATGATGGGCCCTTGTTCGCAAAAGCCGAAACATCCGGTTTTAACGAGTTGAGCTTCGTTTTCAACGCCTTGTTCCTTGAGTTCTTTTTTGAGCTCGTTGTAGAGGGCGATGCCTTTGCTGGATTCGCATGCGGTTCCGGCACATACGAGAATATAGTTTTTGTATGCCATGATTTCTGCCTGCCTATTTGATGATATCTACTGCGGGTTTATCGAAAATGTGGTCGCTCACGAGGGCTTTCCCGATGAGGTGCTCGTTCACAATTCGGCGGGCCACATCGGCGTCGACGTTGCCATAGATCACGCGTGGCATGCCTAAAACAGCCACTTCGACGGTTGGCTCAGAGAAACAAAGCCCCATGCAGCCGGTCTGGGTGATTTTGGTATCGCTAACGTTGCGGTTATTGAGTTCGTCAAGAAAGGCATCGAATGCTTCTTTTGCACCCGCGGCAATGCCGCAGGTTCCCATTCCAATGATGATCTGCGCCGACTTCTCATTGGTGTCGCGCTGGGTCATCTCTTTCTTTTTTTCGTCGCGCAGGTTGCGCAGTTCTTCAAGTGTCATTTTTGCCATAGTCTTTACCTTTCGTTTGAAAAATTCTTACTTAGAGTCCCTGACTCCGGAGTTCTTCTTCGTTTCCTTCAATAAATTGTCTTAATAAAATTAGGGATTCCGTGTCGTTTAAATCCCCGAGTACATCGATTAGTTCTGCTTTGCTCACGCGGTAGCTTTTTCCATTCACCCGATGTTCGATTTTGAGGTTACTGGTGGTTCCGTAGCTCATTAATGAAACCGCCGTGAGCGGGAAATTCCCGAACACCGGGAGATCCAGATGCGTGCGATCGAAGGAGAAGGAGACGGTGGTGCCAACGGCTTCTACGGAATCGATCGCGGCGGTACCTTCGGTCATTTCTGCAGTTTGAAAAAGGAAGGGTAGCCCCATGCCAATCTGACGATGGCGGTGCTTTTGGCCGTCCGTATAAAACGGATCTCGTGCTTTTTCAAGCACGGCGGCACTCATTCCTTTTCCATTATCTATGATCATAACGTTCAGTATCTTTTCTGTTTCTTCGATGGTTAGTTTGATTTCCGTTGCATTCGCCTCGATCGAGTTTTGAACCAGGTCGGTGATCATGTCGCAAATCGTGGCATGCATTGTAGGGTCTATTTATCCTCAAACTGGTCGATAATTTTTTTGATCTGTTTGGTGGCAACGGCACCGAACACTTCTCCATTAACCGTGAGAACCGGTGCGAGACCACAACATCCGATGCAACGAACCGCTTCGACGGAAAACTCGCCGTCTTCGGTTACGGTGTTGAGGCCAACGCCGAGGATACGCTCGCATTCGTCGATCAGGTCTTGACCGCCTTTAAGGTAGCAGGCGGTTCCCATGCAGACCGCAATTTGATTTTTCCCCGGTTTGGTAAGCTTGAAAAGGTGGTAGAACGTGATCACTCCGTAGATTTTTGCCACGGGAACCTTTAGGGCATCGGCGACTTCGAAGGCGGCTTGGCGCGGGATGTATCCAAATTCTTCCTGTACCCGATGCAATACCATGATCAAGTTTCCTGGCTTATCTCTCCACTGCTCAATATAGGTATGGATTTCTGGGGTGAGTAGTTTTGCGTTCTCGATTGCTGTGGTCATCAGTTTGCCCTCCAAATTGGTCGATATTTTTCCTACTAAAAGAAAGGGGAATATATACCCATTGATTGTACGGGAAACAAAAAAAGGCAATATCGGCCTCTTTGGACGAGATATAAGTAATAATAATAACAATATTAAATCCAAATATGTCTATTTACGACATATGGATTGATTATATGTTATGCGGGTGACATAAACATAAGTTGCCGTCGCAATTAGAATAACAGCGAATTAACTTGAATAGAATTGCGGTATTCGTTCCCCTCTGGCGCTCACGTTATTCAACAGCAGGGAAATAGATTCTTTGCACTTTTTGGCGGCGGTATGCTGCGATAATTTTTAGTCAGTTAGTAGGAGAGAATATGG
>JAUUYK010000048.1 GCA_030588285.1 Kiritimatiellales bacterium | reverse complement strand
ATAGGCCGAGAGAAAACAAAGGATAAATCCTTCAAATCCTTTTCGGCGAAGCTCCAGCGCCTCAATCGGCGAAGCTACGGCCAAGCCATCAACCAGCTCCGCCAACACCGGGTACAGCACATCCATGCCATGCCCATAACAATCGTCCTTAACCACAGGACAAAGCCGAACATCTGGCCCGATCAACTTTCGCAACACGGCAATATTATGCCGAACCGCCGATGCTGAAATGGATGCTGTTAGATAGTTTTTCATTCGTATGGTTAATCCCCCTCCCCATCACAACCGGAAGGGAATTTCAATCTCCTCTTCGCCCGTTTTACGGGGGAGGCAGTTTTTGGAGGTGATGTGCGGATTATTTTTCAGGCAAAAGTCGCAAAACTGAATAAACTCGTCCGAGGTCATTTTTTTCTGCGAGGGTTCCACAACGTTTCCAAGGATCGAAAAATCAAACATCGGTCTGCTCCCTGATTTGTTGGGCTAACTTTAGATAAATGGCCTCGTCGGAATATTTATCACATAAGGGTTTTAGATCTGTTTCAACATTCAAATTATGCTCTATAGCCATAGTGATTCACCGCATGCCCGCAATTCAACTCCGGCCGCGGGCAACCGTTCTCCTACCATATCAAATATTTGTCCAATCGTGTTCATTGCATTTTTCCCGTCAGAAAAACAGATGTTGCATCACAAAAAAAGCTTCCAGAAACTGGAAGCTTTCTTTTTAGCCGTTCTTCCGAAGAATAGAAAGATTAAGCGGTTGGGATCTGTGTGGTATGGGTCAATTCGAAGTCCGAAATATCGGCTTCAAACTGAAGTGTTTCGGCAATATCATCTAAGCCCAGCAAGAGCTTATTCTTCACGGCCGGATCAACCTCAAATTTAAATTCGGCACTTTTAAACGAGAGCTTTTGCGCTTCAAGATCAATCGTTACCTCGAGGGATTCATCCGTAGCGGCCATCTCAAAAATCTGATCGACCTGTTCGGTAGAAAGTTGAATGGTCAGCACCCCATTTTTTGCGCAGTTATTACGAAAAATGTCGGCGAAACCAGGGATATCACCCTCCGTTGGAGCGATCACCACTTTGAAGCCCTGCTGAGCAACGGCCCAAACCGCGTGCTCGCGACTGGATCCACACCCGAAGTTATTACGCCCCACCAGAACCGACGCTCCTTTGGTTTTTGGCTGATTCAGCACAAACTCCGCGTTATCCGACCCATCTTCATTGTAGCGCCATTCGGAAAAGAGTGCATGTCCAAATCCAGTCCGCTTAATCGACCGGAGGTATTCCTTCGGGATCAATGCATCGGTATCAATATTCGCCCGATCCACCGCACAAATAGTTCCTGTAAATTTGTTAAATTTTTCCATTAGCCTAACTCCCTTATATCTACAAAGTGGCCGTGAATGGCCGCTGCTGCTGCCATGGCTGGGCTGACGAGATGCGTGCGACCTCCACGGCCCTGACGACCTTCGAAATTACGGTTAGAGGTCGAAGCACAACGCTCTTTATCTTTCAATTTATCGGGATTCATGGCGAGACACATGCTGCACCCGGCGTAGCGCCAATCGGCACCCGCTTCGTGGAAGATGCGGTCAAGGCGCTCGGCTTCGGCCTGATAGCGCACCTTTTCGGAACCCGGCACCACCAGCACGCGCACCCCGTCGGCCACTTTCTTGCCTTCCATCACTGCGGCGGCGGCACGAAGATCTTCAATCCGTCCGTTGGTGCAACTTCCGATGAATACGGTATCGATTTTAATGTCGGTCATTTTCATGCCCGGCTCGAGCCCCATATAATCAAGCGCACCGCGGACATCTTCCGGACTATATTCTGCCACAGCATCAAGCTGCGGAACTTTACCCGTTACTCCGATTACCATGCCGGGACTGGTGCCCCAAGTAACCTGTGGTTCAATCTTTTCAACATCGATCACGAGTGTTTTATCGAATGAGGCGCCTTCATCAGAAAAGAGTGTTTTCCATGCTGCAATCGATTTTTCAAGCGCTTCACCTTTTGGAGCAAAGGGACGATCTTCGGCGATGACGTAATCGATGGTGGTTTGGTCGGCGGCAATTAACCCCGCTCGTGCACCGGCTTCGATGGCCATATTGCAAACGGTTAGACGCCCTTCCATGGAAAGGGCTTCGATGGCTTCGCCACAAAATTCGAAGGCACAGCCCGTTCCGCCGGCGGTTCCAATTTGGCCGCAGAGTTCTAATACCATATCTTTGGCCGTTAGACCGGCGGGAAGCTTGCCTGTAAATTCAACTTTGAACTGAAGAGGTTTCTTTTGACGCAGGGTCTGCGTGGCAAGCACGTGTTCCACTTCGGAGGTTCCAATACCAAAAGCAATGGCTCCAAATGCCCCGTGCGTGGCCGTGTGAGAATCGCCACATACCACGGTGGTGCCCGGCAATGTGATACCTTGTTCAGGGCCGATGATGTGCACAACGCCCTGTTTCTCAGATTCCATTCCGTAATAAGTCACCTGATTATCGGCACAATTTTTTGCCAAGGCATCCACCTGTTCTTTCGCGACAGGATCGATGATCTCGGAGCGACTATCGGTCGGCACGTTGTGGTCAGCGGTGGCGAAGGTCAATTCGGGATGACGTACTTTTCGGTTCTGTAAACGCAGGCCTTCGAAGGCCTGAGGACTGGTTACTTCGTGAACGAGATGACGGTCGATATAAAGCAATACTTCATCGCCGGGCAACTCTTTCACCACGTGTTTATCCCAGATTTTATCAAACAGTGTTTTCTTCATAATTTTCACCTAAATTTAACGAATGCGGAATTATAGATACCGACTAACCCCGTTCAAGTTATTCCGTTGGAAAGATATTACAGGGCCGCCAATGCAGCATTAAAAAATTCGCTCGGCCGCATGGCTTTTTCTACAAGTACGGCATCGGGGCGATAATATCCGCCGAGATCCACCGCAACGCCCTGAACAGCATTAAGCTCGGCAATAATCTTAGATTCATTCACCGCGAGACGTTCTGCTAACGGAACAAAACGGGCTTTCAGTTCTGCATCAACATCCTGCATGGCCAGAGCCTGCGCCCAGTAGAGCGCAAGATAGAAATGACTACCCCGGTTGTCGAGTTCGTTAACTTTCCGCGACGGCGATTTATTCTCCGATAGAAATTGAGCATTGGCCTCGCCGAGTGTATCGGCCAGCACCTGCGCCTTTTCATTTTTGAATACGGTTGAAAGATGCTCCAACGATACACCGAGCGCAAGAAATTCGCCGAGGGAGTCCCAACGCAAATGATTTTCTTTTGTAAATTGCTGAACATGCTTCGGTGCAGAACCCCCGGCTCCGGTTTCAAAAAGTCCGCCGCCATTCATTAGGGGCACGATGGAAAGCATTTTGGCGCTAGTGCCGAGTTCGAGGATCGGGAAAAGGTCGGTCAAATAATCGCGCAAGACATTACCGGTTACGGAGATGGTATCCTCCCCATTTTTAGCCCGTGCCAATGTAAAACGGGTGGCTTCCTCGGGATCCATGATTTGAATATCCAGTCCGTTCGTGTCGTGGTCGTTCAAATAGATCGTCACTTTTTTAATTAACTGTGCATCGTGCGCGCGGTTTTTATCGAGCCAAAAAATGGTCGGGCTTCCGGTTGCCCTGGCACGCGTTACGGCCAGTTTTACCCAATCGCGGATCGGTGCATCTTTTGCCTGACAGGCCCGCCAAATATCGCCCGCTTCAACCGCATGTTCCAAAATTATGGATCCGGAAGCATCAACCACGCGGACGGTTCCCGTGGCGGGGATTTCAAAGGTTTTATCGTGCGAGCCATATTCCTCGGCCTTCTGTGCCATTAGCCCAACATTTGGAACGGTGCCCATTGTACTCGGATCAAATGCGCCGTTTTCTTTGCAGAAGTTGACGGTTTCACGATAAATTCCGGCGTAGCAACGGTCGGGAATCACAAAGTTTGTATCCTGAAGCGCTCCCGCTTTATTCCACATTTTACCGGATGTACGAATGGCGGCCGGCATCGAGGCATCAATAATAATATCGCTCGGCACATGCAAGTTGGTGATGCCTTTATCGGAATCTACCATCGCTATATCGGGGCTGCTGGCATAAACGGCAGCAATATCGGCTTCAATTTCCGCCTGTTTTTCGGCAGGTAGCGTTTTTATTTTCGCATATAAATCGCCGAAAACGTTTTTCACATCGATCCCGAGTTCGTCCAATACGTCGGCATGCTTTTCGAAGACTGCTTTAAAAAAGACCGATACCGCATGGCCGAATATGATGGGATCCGAAACCTTCATCATCGTGGCTTTCATGTGGAGCGAAAAAAGTATGCCGTCGGTTTTTGAGGCCGAAATTTCAGTTCCGAAAAATTGGTTCAATGCCGCGACACTCATGAATGTGCCGTCCAGCACCTCCCCCGCTTGAAGTGCGAGACTATCCTTCAACGTAGTAACGCTACCATCGGTGGCAACCAGCTCAATTTTAGCCGTTGTTGCTTCTTCGATGGTTACCGATTTTTCGTTGCCGAAAAAATCACCATCAGACATGCAGGAGACTCGCGAGTTGGACTCTGCACTCCAGGCGCCCATTGAATGCGGATTATTTTGAGCATATTTTTTCACGGCAACCGCCGCCCGACGATCGGAGTTTCCTTCGCGCAACACAGGATTCACCGCACTGCCCTTAATTTTATCGTACCGTTCCTTTGCGGTTTTTTCCGCCTCGGTAGTGGCCACTTCGGGATAATCCGGCAGCGCAAATCCTTTGGATTGCAGTTCCTGAATTGCCGCATTCATCTGCGGGACCGAGGCACTGACATTCGGTAGCTTAATAATGTTGGAGTCGGGCTCTTTTGCCAGGTTGCCCAGCTCAGCAAGTGCATCGTCCACCCGTTGCTCTTCGGTCAAAACTTCTGGGAAGAGAGCTAAAATACGACCCGCCAGAGAAATATCGCGCGTTTCAACCACCACGCCTGCGGCATTGGTGTATGCCTGAATGATCGGCAACAAGGATTGGGTGGCCAAGGCCGGTGCTTCATCGGTAATCGTATAAATTATTTTTGCGTTATCGCTCATAAAATTCTCTGGGTTAAAATGATCCGACAGAAGATCGGTTTTTACGGCCTGAATCAATCCCAAACTAGACAACTGCCCCTATTAACTTGCATGCTAGAGTGTAAATCAAACCGCGAAGTCATCGGTGAGTAATCCTGTCAAGGGGGACTCCGAAGAGATGCATACCTATAAAAACCACCCCATCTGCCTGCAACAGGGCGATTTATTCCAGTCCCACTTCCAGCTTATAGAACCCACCGACGGAATGGAGGGTGTCGGTATAGCTGTTGCACGGATACGGAATGCCGTTTGTTAGCGTGTGAAACTCATTGGTGAGCGAATCCGCCCAAAGCACGTTGTAAACGCGCCCCGTTACAGAAACCCAGGTCACCATAAATTCGGCACTCGTAGAGGCGTTCGTCTGAATCGCAAAAATAGAATTGCTACTGATGGGGCTCATTCCTGTAATAAATTCGGAATAATTATTATGGCCGTCGCCATCAAAATCATCCATCGGATTTACTGCGGTGGCATTGGGTAATGTGCCACCACTGGCCTCAACAATCTGCTGTTCCCATGCATCGGGTATTTGATCTCCATCGGCATCGGTACCATCAGCAGAATACTGTGCCGTTATCGTTAGATTTGAAATTACAGATGAAAAATCGACATCCCATCCCGTAAACACCCAGCCGAGATCAGCCGTGATGGCCGGAGCCGTTGCGGCTTCCCCTAGAAATATATATTGGGGATTTTTTGAGGCATCAAGTGTTCCCTTTGAATGGGCATCAAATAACACATTAAAAATGGCTTCATCCGTGGGGCATCCACCAAAATAGCTACTCCAGCCCGTTGTGCCGGATCGATAGTAAATGGCTGGAGTAGAATAATAAAAAACAGACCAATCAATGACTGGAGCATCACCATAAAACAAGACACTCGTCAGGCCGGAGCAACTGGAAAATGCGTAGGAGTCGATGAAGGTGACGCTGGCAGGGATGGAGACGCTCGTCAGGCCGGAGCAATAGTAAAACGCGTAGGAGCCGATGAAGGTGACGCTGTCGGGAATGGAGATGCTCGTCAGGCTGGTGCAATAGTAAAACGCGGAGGAGCCGATGGAGATGACGCGGTCAGGGATGGAGATGCTCGTCAGACTAGAGCAATAGCTAAACGCGCCGTCGCCGATGGAGGTGACGTTGGCGGGGATAGAGATGCTCGTCAGGCCGTAGCAACTGGAAAACGCGCCGTCGTCGATGCAGGTAACGCTGGCGGGGATGGCATAGCTTGTGGTGGTTTTCCCGGGTGGATATTGAATGATATTGCTCTGATCTTTTGAGAATAAAGCCCCATTTATATCGCAGTAGAATGAGTTATTTTTATCTACCGTGATTGCGGTCAGGCTGGAGCAATAACTAAACGCGTAGGAGCCGATGGAGGTGACGCTGGCAGGGATGGAGATGCTTGTCAGGCTGGTGCAACTGGTAAACGCGGAGTTTCCGATGGAGGTGACGCTGGTGGGGATAGTATAGCTTATGGTGGTTTTCCCGGGTGGATATTGAATGATCTCGCTCTGATCTTTTGAGAATAAAGCCCCATTTATATCGCAGTAGGATGAGTTGTTTTTATCTACCGTGATTGCGGTCAGGCTGGTGCAATAGTAAAACGCGTAGGAGCCGATGGAGGTGACGCTGGCGGGGATGGAGACGCTCGTCAGGCCGGAGCAACTAGAAAAGGCGGAAGAGCCGATGGAGATGACGCTGGAGGGGATGGAGATGCTCGTCAGGCTGGTGCAATAGTAAAACGCGTAAGAGCCGATGGAGGTGACGCTGGAGGGGATGGAGATGCTCGTCAGGATGGCGCAACTGGTAAACGCGGAGTTGCCGATGGAGGTAACGCTGGAGGGGATGGCATAACTTGTGGTGGTTTTCCCGGGTGGATATTGAATGATCTCGCTCTGATCTTTTGAGAATAAAGCCCCATTTATATCGCAGTAGGATGAGTT
>JAUUYK010000134.1 GCA_030588285.1 Kiritimatiellales bacterium | reverse complement strand
TACTCAAGCGCACGACGCATCAGTCCGCCCTGGAACAAGCCCTACGCCACGCGGGTGTCCCTTACACACTCGGCGGAAAAGGGCGCGGTTTATTTGCCCGACAGGAAACGCGCGACATTTCACTTTTCCTCAATGTGCTTACCAATCCAACCGATGCGTACTCCCTCGTCGGATTTCTCCGATCGCCCTGGATCGGACTTTCCGACGAAGCCATCGCCGAACTGGCCTGGCGTGACGATGGATTTTCGGTGGATGCACTTCTCGAAAACTATTCCGCTACAACCGACCTGATCCACCGCTACCGAGCGCTACTCAGCACCAGACTCGCCTCCGAGTTGGCACGTTTACTGGTCGAAGAAACCGGCTACGATGCACTACTGACCGGACTTCCACGCGGCACCCAACGACTCGCCAACCTCCGCAAAGTGCTCGACTGGTTGCGGGAAACCGAACGCGGAGCACAAACCACGCCGGCCTCGGTGGCAAGAAAACTGGCCGAACATATTTCGAACCCACCAAAAACACCCGAAGCGGCCCTGCTCGACCCCGCACAAAATGCCGTAACCATTATGACCGTGCATGGCTCAAAAGGATTAACCAAACGTGTGGTTTTTGTGCCGGATATCAGTTTTTCGTCCAATTCCGACAAAGGATTTTCCAGCGTCTTCTTTGATGAAGAGAAACGCCCCGGACTTGGACTCCGCATTACCGCCCCGGATAAAAGCAAGGTGATGTCGCCGGGATTTAAAAAGGCCAATGAGCGGGCTAAAAACATGCGGGCGCACGAACTTAAAAATCTATTTTACGTGGCCCTCACACGAGCACGCGACCTTATTGTGATGTCGGCTACCACCGGAAAATATTCAGCAGGGTGGTACAAAGAGATTGAATCCCAGGTTGGAGAAAAAATTCGATCGGTCCCCTATTCCGAAGTAAATACGGCGGCAGTACGTGCTGAACCCGCCAAAACTCAACGCGTAACCGCTGAATATTTAACAAGGGCACTTGAACAACTTCCTTCTGCGCCGCGGGCCCCGACGCTCCAGCGCAGACCCGTTACGCAACTGGCAAAGAAGAGGGAAACAACAAAGGGGGCCCCGCTTCAGCATGCCACCACAACCGCATGGGGATCGTTGGGCCACGCCGTGCTAGAGCAACTCGCGCTGAATAATTGGCAAGGTTCCGTCAACGTTTGGTTGGAACAATTATGCGATGACTTTTCGATCGATAAATCCGAGGCCGCTACCTTGGAAAATCGGATTGAAAAAACCCGCGAGCTGATGATCGAAAAAACCGCCGACATGCAAGAGATTCTCCCCGAATTTCCATTTGTCCTGCATCGAGATCATCTACTAATCGACGGAACGGTTGATCTGCTTTGTCGAACATCCGATGGATTCGCGATCTTCGACTATAAATTTACCGAAGCAGAAGATCTCGTCGTGGCAGAACACTATCGGGAGCAAATGCAGCTCTATCAAGAGGCCGCAGAAAAACGGTATCCATCGGCAAACGAGGCGCTCTCCTATCTGGTGGTGATCTCCCAAGCAAACACCCGCCTAATTCCTATTGTTTTTTAACGCAATCACTTGATCCCAACGCCTATTCCCTTTACATTTTCTAACTATGAGCGATATCGACACCTTGGTCATCGTCCCGACCTACAACGAAAAAGAGAACATCAACAAAATCGCGGAGGCGGTGTTAGATGCGTCCCCGCATGCCGACGTTTTATTTGTGGATGATAATTCCCCCGATGGAACCGGCGATTTGGCCGATCTCCTTACCAAAAAATTTGACCGCATCCATGTGATGCACCGTAGTTCCAAAGACGGATTGGGCCGAGCCTACATTGCTGGGTTTAAATGGGCCTTGGAGCACGACTACCAATTTATCATGGAAATGGACTGCGATTTTTCGCACGACCCCAAAGAAATTCCAAACTTTCGCGACAAAATCATCAGCGGTTTCGATCTTGTTCTGGGCTCGCGCTATGTCGGAGGCATTCGCATCTTGAACTGGCCCCTATCCCGCCTCATGCTTAGTCGCGGGGCCGGAATCTATGTTCAGCTCATCACGGGAATGCCTTTCACCGATCCAACGGGCGGCTTCAAATGTTTCCGGCGAAAAGTGCTGGAGGACTATGATTTCGACCTCGTCAAAGCCAACGGGTACGGCTTTCAAATTGAAATGACCCATAAGGCATGGATGAAAGGGTTCCGCATCGGTGAAGTGCCGATCATTTTTGAGGATCGCCAGGAAGGTACCTCAAAAATGAGCGGAAATATTGTTTATGAAGCGCTCTGGATTGTCTGGGAACTTGCCATCCGCAACGGATTCCGACGGAAACCGAGCGTGAAACATGACATGTAAAAAATAACGGATCAATAGGACGCGATCCAGAAAAGGTCACGCTTCACGACAGTAACTTCGTCAAGGTTGCCCAGCGTTCAATTTCGATGCGCTCGGGGCGTTCGGTAGGTTCAATTCCCGCATTGGCTAAGAGGCCCTCCACCGGTGGAATATCCATCTTTTTAAGAATCGTTCCGATCTGTTTTCGGCGTTGAGAAAAACAGCCTTTCACCAATCGTTTAAACAACGGATAGTCATCGTGGCCAATGAGAGGAACTTCACGGCGTTCCATAGCAACCACGGCCGACCATACTTTCGGTGCCGGCAGAAAACAGGTTGGACTAATCTTCTTCACCATTTTATTCACATAAAATGCCCCTGTTAAAATGCTCAATACGCCGTAATGGCCATCCCCAGCGGGCGAACAGAGGCGATCGGCCACTTCCTTCTGAATTGTGAGCGACATCCGTTTGGGTCGATGCACACACTCCGAAATATCCACCATCAAACGACTCGCCACGGAATAGGGAAGATTCGCCGCCACTTTAGAAATTCCCCCGGCAAATAAGGCATCGAGATCGACATCTAGCGCATCGGATTCGATCAGCTCAAAATCAGAAAACCGCGATTTCAAATATTTCACCATGGTCGGGTCTTTTTCGATGCAGGTCACATGTCCTGCCATTGGAATGATCCGTTCGGTTAGTGCACCGAGGCCGGGACCAATTTCGAGCACCGATTCATCGGGCTGAATTTCGGCGGCATTCGCAATGATATCGAGAATATTGGCATCGATCAGAAAGTTTTGCCCCAGCCCCTTATTCGGGCGGTGGCCTAACTTTCCCAATAAGGCGCGCACTTCTTTAGGACTGGTTAATCGGGGGGGAGTAGACATGTTTATTTCCATTTAATGAATTGATTTATAACCTGATTTTGTCGATTTCCACGGATTGGGTTTATCGGCCATTTCGAGGGCTAGGGCGATGGCATTTTTCATACTTTTAGCGGAGGCTTTATTTTTTCCGGCGATGCCAAAGGCGGTGCCGTGATCGGGGGAGGTTCGAATGATGGGCAGGCCGAGGGTGACATTGATTCCTTCGTCGAATCCGATCATTTTCAACGGAGCAAGCCCTTGATCGTGATACATCGCGACGACGGCATCATAGTCTCCTCTAAGGGCTTCATAGAAAATGGTATCGGCCGGAATGGCATCGGAAATATGGAATCCTTTTTTGCGGGCCATTTTAATGGCGGGATTAATGAGGTCGATCTCTTCGCGCCCGATCACACCGCCATCCCCCGCGTGTGGGTTAAGTCCGCAAACGCCAATTTTTCCATTTTCTATTCCAAATAATTCTAACGCTTGTCCGGTAAGTTCAATGGCTTCGGAAATGTTTTTTTTGGTCAGTTCCGAAGGTACAGCAGAGATCGGAATATGGCGGGTAATGAGCATGACGCGCAAACCACCGCCAAGCAGCATCATGCCGAAATTTTTGGTATGGGTGAGCTCGGCCAAAAACTCGGTGTGGCCGGGAACGTTAATTCCGGCCTTATGAAATCCTTCCTTACAAATGGGTGCCGTAACCATGGCATCTAATTCACCGGATAAGCAGCCATCAACCGCACGGCGAATGGAGGCTTCGGCTAACCGCGAGGCATCGACACGTATTTTGCCGGGATGAGGTGACACGGATGCGGATTTTATGCTCCAGAAATCAATCTTTTGGGACAGGGGAATCTGCAGGACCGCGGCCTGATCGCGAATCTGTTGCTCGGGGCCGATAAAAACGAAGCGCACGTCGGCGGGCCAGCGATAGTTCCCGACGGCTTTAAGCGCGACTTCTGGGCCGATGCCGTTGAGGTCTCCAATTGTAATTCCGATATGTT
>JAUUYK010000067.1 GCA_030588285.1 Kiritimatiellales bacterium | reverse complement strand
TCGGGATGGTTCACGTTGGCTGGAATAATGGCGCGCCCTTCGGCCACTTCTTTCCGAACAAATTCAGGCGTAATAAATTCTGGAATATTCGCACCCCAGGATTGCCCTGGATGCTGGTGATTCGGATGACGCATTCCGGCGGTTTGCGCCTGAGTGAGCAACCCGACATCATGTTCGGATTTGCAATAGACCGCTTTGAACGCTTCTTGGCGACCCATGTTTTCGCGGATGGCAATATATTCCATTTCCGGCGTAATAATGCCTTTCCGGGCATAGTGCATTTGCGAAACATTCTTGCCCGGCAGCGCGCAAAGTGCTGTTTTTTCTAACGATTTAAAGGGGATTCGCGCCTCATCCTGTCCAGCCCCATCATCGCCGGCCTGATAACCGCGAGCGGGATAGCGTTCGGTATCGGCGCGTTCTTTGATCCATTCCGCACGGAGAGCCGGAAGCCCTTTTTCGAGATCCAAATCAAATGCAGGATCGGTTATGGGTCCACTGGTGTCGTACACCATAACCGTCGAATTTTCTTCGATACTTTCGTCGGATTTACGCGTGTCGTTCAGGAAAATTTCGCGCATCGGCACACGGATATCAGGACGACTTCCGGTAATGTAGACCTTACGGGAATTAGGGTAATCCGTTCCGTAGTCGTTGTATTTGTGTTTTTCCTGAATCATAACATCTCCTTAGTGTGTAAATATTTCACGGGTTGGAAAATGCTGGAGAGGAGGCGATGAAACGCTTCCCTACGTCGGCATTATCCGAACAGGTTCGAAGGGTTTTTCTCAGTGTATCGACCGACACACACCCCTAGCGGTACTGGAAACGGAATCTACTCCCCTGCCCAAACGAGTCAATTTATTTGTGACTTAGTTTCTTAGATTTTGTCTAAGTAACGATTTACTTCATCCCGGCCCATGCTAGTATTCGCGCTGTTTCATATATTAGACGGAGAAATAACATGGACTGGAAAGCAATTAGCAACCGCATACTCGATGGTGGAAAAATCACCCCCGAAGAAGCGCTCGCCATACTCGAATCGCCCGACGACGAATTGCTCGATGTGCTGCAAGGTGCTTACCGCATTCGTAAAACCTATTTTGGAAACAACGTTTCTCTACATCTTCTTCGAAATGTGAAAAGCGGAAAATGCCCGGAAGACTGCGCCTTTTGTTCGCAATCCTCGTCGGCGATTAACGACGTTGAACGCTACGACTTCCAGACCGTGGAGAGCATTGTTGAGGGAGCTCAAGCTGCCGTCGATCGTCAGGCCAAACGTTACTGCGTGGTTTCAAGCACCCGCGCCCCCGCCCCCAAAGAGCTCGAAACCATTTGCGAAGCGGCCCTTCAAATTAAACAAAAACATCCCGAACTCGAAATTTGTTCCTCGCTCGGCCTGCTGACCGAAGAGAAGGCGATCCGCTTAAAAGTTTCGGGCATCGACCGCTTTAATCATAACCTCGAAACCTCCGAAAACTATTTCCCCGAAGTCGTCACCACCCACGATTTCGAAGAACGCGTTAACACCGCTAAGATCGTAAAAAAGGTGGGGCTCGATCTCTGCTCCGGCGGACTTTTCGGCATGGGCGAGCAATTGAAAGACCGCGTCGACCTTCTCTTTGCTCTGGCCGATCTTGAGGTCGACTCCGTTCCCATCAACTTTCTTGATCCCCGCCCGGGCACTCCATTCGAAGGCACAGCCAATCCGCTCACCCCCAACGACTGCCTGCGCGGCCTCGCCATGGCACGCTACGTGATGCCCGCCGTAGAAATCCGCATTGCCGGCGGACGCGAAACCACCCTGCGCGGCCTGCAACCCCTCGCGCTCTATCCCGCGAACTCCATGTTTACCGCGGGCTACCTAACCACCGGCGGACAAGATTACGATACCGACAAACAAATGATCGAAGACGCCGGCTTCAAAATCGAACTGGCCTAAAACTGCTATGAACTTTTGGAATACATTCACCGAACCCATCATTGCGCTCGCACCGATGGAGGACGTTACCGACACCGTTCTTCGCGAGCTATTGCTTGGGTTGGCCGATCCCAGCGCACTGCATGTGGTGATGACCGAATTCGTCTCCACCGACGGACTCGTCCACAAAAAAGCCCGCAAGCGGGTGATCCACCGCCTACAAGTAACCGACCAGGAACGCCAGCTTCTCAACAAGAAGAAGGTCAAAATCGTTGCTCAGATCTGGGGGAACTCCCCGGAAAACTATCAGCAGGTCGTAAAAGAAATCAGCGAAGAGATGGAGTTCGACGGCATCGACATCAACATGGGATGCCCCGTTCCAAAAGTTGTTAAACGAGGCTGTTGCTCCGGCTTAATTGGAAACCCAACGCTCGCCAAAGAAATTATTCAGGCCTGTCAGGAATCGACCGATCTCCCGGTCTCCGTAAAAACCCGGATTGGTCTTAAAAGCATCGCCACCGAAGAGTGGATCGGCCAGGTGCTCGAAACCAAACCCGCCGCCCTCATTATTCATGGACGAACCCAAAAACAAATGACCCAAGGATCGGCACTCTGGGAAGAGATTGAAAAAGCCGCCCGCCTACGCGATCAACTCGGCCTCAACCTGCCCATCCTAGGAAACGGCGATATCCAATCGGTGGGAGAAGCCCGCGCCAAATGCAATACGTTTGGCTTGGACGGTGCCATGATTGGCCGGGGAATTTTTGAAAACCCGTGGCTCTTTATGGAAGAGCAGCGCGAACGCACTCGCGAAGAAAAGCTCGATCTGCTTTGGAAACACACCAAACTATTCGATCGCGTCTGGGGCGACACCAAGAATTTTAACATTCTGCGGCGCTACTACTCAATCTACTCCAAAGGTTTTCCAGGAGCCGCCGCCCTCCGCGCCCAGCTCATGCAGACCGAAAGCATTGCCGATGTGAAACGAGTCCTGAAAAACAATTAATCACCCGCGGCAACCACCACCTACTGCTTTGGTAGCTCTTCTTCTTTTTCAACTTTGGCCGAGGCTTCGACTTCTGGAGCATCCCACGGATACTTTTTAAGCGAAAGTGTTTTGGGAAGGGAGATCTCTCTCATCACCTCTTCGCCCGAAGTCATTTCCATATAAATTCGACCCCGAAAACCAATCACATCGCCCTTCCCCGGTTGCCTTTGATCGCCCCCCGCCTGCCGAATAGTATTAATACTATCCTTATGGATTTCAACGGACTTCGAGAGCACTGAAACGGTCCCTTTTGACGGCACCGTCGGAAGGGTCATTTTTCCAGAAAAACAATGCAGAAGCGTCTCTGGTTTCTCGTCCCACACCATTTCTGATTGCTCATAATAAATTCGATAATCCATCCGCATATTTTCTAGGTCCTCAGGGTTCCTATTTTGAAAGGTCAGCTCAAACGCGGTTTCTTCAAATGCGATTACCGTTTTAACAAAATCCTTTTCTACCGAACCCGTCGTGTATACAATATCTCCAATTTCCTCTTCTTTTCTTTTGCTAATCTCCCGATCGTCGCATGAAATCTTAAAAATGGATGTCGACAGGAATCCTTTCGCCGCGTTCCATTCGATAATGTAGTTTTGATCCGCTTTAGAAAAAATTGTAATCGGCACCGTTGTGCTGCGCTTATTGTCCCGCTCAATCGTCACCTTTTCTGACCGTGCATCATACCTTAGAATCCGCCCACGTATCGCCCGCCCCTCTGTATCCATAAAGTTTCGATACTCCGCCGCGCTCACAACTCCGGCACCTGCTAACATTAACAAAATCAATACTGCATTCACTTTTCTCATAATATTCCCATATCCTATTTATTATTTCCGACCACTTCTTTCCAAACCTTCTGCTTCATAAAACTCGTTGGTTCGCAGAAATCGCGCGTAAATGTTTCTCCACTTTCCGTCGTGAAGGAAACCTTTAACCAGACCCCTTTCATCTTTGAACTCTGCTTATCCGGCGCACCGCCAGCGTAGTAGTATCCGCCTTTAATATGCTGATACATTAATGTTACAGGATCAGTTACCTTTTCAACCACTTCACGAGGGGCTATTTTCGGAATTCTATACTGCCCCGCATATGTTTTATCGATTCGCTCTTCTCCACCTTGGGTAATCATCTCCTGCACCCAATATATGCAGTATTTCACGGTAATATTTTCAAAGCTATGATTTGAGCCATTTTTTAACGTGCAGTCATAGGCCACCTTTTTAAAATCTCGAATCACGCCTTTGCTCTGCTTTTCCCACTCATCAACCACTCTTTTCTTTCCTGAAAACCGAAGACTAGACGTCGCCATAAAAGCCTGCCCGAGGCACCAGTCACGAATATAGGCCTGATCCGCCTCAATAAAAATCGAAGGATTAACCTTTATACGACGCTTATCTTTTCGCTCCAGCTCCACCAAACCACGACGGGCATCCATTTTAATAATCCGTGCGGCCACCACCCGATCCTGCTGGTCCGTAAAAATATGAACGTCATCATTCGCCTGTGCACAGCACAGAATAAAAAATCCACCCACCAAGGCCTTAAAAATTCTATCTCTAAACATACCCCCCCCTATATCCAAATATATTCAAGAAAAGGCTACTCATTTATTATTACTTGAAAAGAACGAAATCGAATTTTTCAATCATTGGATATTCCTTCGCGTATTTTCATCTGCCTTAATGGAACCCTATGAAAGAAAACTACGGACTCTACCTTATTCTTACCGACCCCATTTCTGGTTATGAAACCTGCGCAACAGCGGCGGTTGATTGCGGGGTGCGTTACCTTCAATTACGAATGAAAAATAGCCCGCGCGAAATCGTATTAAAAACCGCACTTAAACTTCGGGAAATTACCCAGAATACCAAAACTCGTTTCATCATGAACGACGATCTCGACCTTGCGATGCAGTCCAATGCCGATGGAATTCATCTGGGGCAGGATGATATGACACTCGCCGAAGCCCGGAAAAAATGGAATCGACCCGACAAACTCTTTGGCCTCTCGACCCACAGCATGGAGCAAGCCCATGCACTAGAAATTGCCCCGCCCGACTACATCGGCATTGGCCCCGTCTTCCCGACCCAGACCAAAAACGACACTGGCCCTGCTCTCGGCCCCGTCACAACCGGAGCCATTGCAACAAAAACAGCGCTCACCTCCGTGGCCATCGGAGGCATCCATTCCGGCAACCTTTCCGCGGTTTTAAAGGCCGGATCGGTTAATTTCTGCGTAGTGAGTGCCGTCAATCAAGCTCCCGATCCAGCACCCGCCATTCGGGCATTGCAGGAAATCTGGAAAAAGTATCATTTTTATACTTGAGCCCCCCACCACTTCCTACTATGTTACGCCCTCAATTTTTGCTGGGCGTGTGGTGAAATTGGTATACACGCGAGATTTAGGTTCTCGTGCCTAACAGCGTGCGGGTTCGAGTCCCGCCTCGCCCACCATCTTTTTTTATACCTGCACAAAACTCGGGTATTGCAGTTCTTAAGTACACCTCAGGTGCCCCCCGCCGAGCCAGATCCCTGCAATTCACCCCGCAATCGCAATCTATTCCAAAACATGGTTGCACCCGCGTCGTTCATTTAGTCCAATGCTTCATTTCAAAATTTAAATACCCCTTCTTCTACTAAGGGATTAATAAAAGGATTGAATTATGCGAGTTACAAAATATTTCTTAGCGGCTATCTGCGCCCTTCTTGCAACCGCTGGAGCAACCTATGCTTCGAATCTGAATGGCGGGGATAACCTAGCATCCGTTATTGAAGTTCAAAAATATGCCCGGGCCATTCATATTATGGCGATGCTTCTGATGGGATTTGGGTTTCTGATGGTCTTCGTAAAAAATTATGGCCGCTCCGCCATTACAGCCACATACCTGCTCGTCAGCGTTGCAGT
>JAUUYK010000079.1 GCA_030588285.1 Kiritimatiellales bacterium | reverse complement strand
GGTGGCGGCATTATCACCTACTTTGCTTTCCAGAAACTAGGAATTACCGATGTTGCTTCGCTGGTTGATGCAACCGGAGCGGTGGCTACTGTAGACGCCAGCGCGGGGACCATGGAAAAATTCAACACCCTCAATGAAACCGCCATGCATATGGATACCCCAGCTATGCCTTGGCATATTCTGGTTATCGGCATCTGGATTCCAAACTTTTATTACTGGGGTCTAAACCAGTACATCACCCAGCGTATTCTTGGATCCGCCTCCTTAGCCGACGGTCAGAAAGGCCTCGTGCTAGCCGCCTTCCTTAAACTACTGATCCCATTCATCATTGTGATTCCTGGAATCATCGCCTTCAACTTGTTCTCCACCGAAATGGCCGAAGGCGCGAATGAAGATGCGGGCGGAAATGTGTTTGCAATATACGAGACCGCGGTGACCGACGCAGATAACGATAAGATTTTCCGCTTAGATGGAAAATATGCGATGGCACATCCGGAAAAAGCACTGGAAATTTCAGCCTTCAACGAAACCGTTCTTGCTCGTATTGGTGAAGACAAGGTCGTTCAAACCGAAATTAATGCCTATAAATATGACGACGCCATGGGATTGTTAATCTCCAGATTAATCCCCAAAAACAAAGGACTCCTTGGATTCGTTATTGCCGCCCTACTTGGTGCGATTATTTCGTCACTCGCAGCGGTACTCAATGCGGCATCAACATTGTTCACAATGGATGTTTATCAGCGCTACATTCGACCGCAGGCAAAACAGCATGAGTTTGTAACCTTTGGTCGAATTTGCATCGGTGTATTCGTTGTAATTGGTTGTGTCGTAGCACCGAAACTGGTCGAATTTAAAAGTATCTTTGAATTCATCCAGTCCTTCCAAGGCTATGTATCGACCGGTATTCTGGCCGTATTTATCTACGGTCTAGTTAACCGCACATCCGGACAATGGGCGGGTATCATTGGAATCGTTGCCAATGCAGGCATCTATCACTACATGCTGAAAGTTCACTCCAGCATGCACTTCCTGCATAGCATGTCGGTGTGCCTAGGCGTGGTACTGGTGATCCTAGTCATCTACGGACTCATCTTTAAAGCCAAAACGCCGGTTGTATTCGCAACCAACACAACGATGGAGTTAACGCCATCCAAAGGTGCATTTAGGGTGGGTCTAGGGATTTGTGCCCTGACCGTTTTCCTCTACATCATCTTCTGGTAGTCGGAGTCAAATCTGACATCTAAAAAGGCGCTCCTTGCGGAGCGCCTTTTTTTTTATTCCACAGAACCTCTAGTTTAAAATCCGTCCATTACTACCGCCGACCGCACATTCTTCATAGAAAACCTGCGACCACCGGAGCACCTACACCGGCGGTATAGGCAAAAAGTGAAAACGGTAGCTAAATAAAAAAATCCAGCAATTGGAGAATTCCAACCACTGGATCAACGATAAAAAGAAGGCCCCTTAGGACTAGATAATAATATCACTTCCGCCGCGAAGGTCATCGGGGGTAACAATCTTATTGGCCTGTTCCTGCTGCATACGAACCATATCTTCTTGTAGTTTTTTCACGGCAGCACCGATCGCTTCCGAAAACTTTTCAACCGCTTCCTCAAGATTCGCCGCTTCAATTTCGCCCGAGATCGGCAGTGCACCGCTAGGGGTCATAATATTGGTGGTGGCCGAAAAAGTCGCCTTCCTCGTTTCATCTTCTGTTCCGTCGATTTTAATCGGAGTCAGCTTTCGAATGCTACCAACCTGCAAGTCCGTAATATTTTCTTCTTTCCATAGATTGGAACCATCGATCTTAATATTTTCAAGTGTGTTATCTTCGGCCATGGGATTCCTTGTTCCTGAAGTACATTTTCAGGGTTTATATTTCAGTTTCCAGTACAATGGTACGCCCAACAGGAGTTGAGCCTACATCTCTTAGTTAAAATGTTTTTCTGGAAAGATTTGTAGCAGTTTTTGAGGGCATGTCAACAAGCTATACTTAGCTTTTACTGATGGGCAGATCGAAATACCCACCCCAGAGAGAACCTGCCCAAACGACCAAATAAGGAGTCATCGCCCCTCCCTTCGTGTCCTTCGAGCCTTCGTGGTTAATCCCATCTCCATTAATCCGTTGGATTCCCCATCCATCCGTTTAATTCAGTTCATTTCCTCTTCGTGGCGCCGTGCCTTAAGCGACGAATGGAGCGAGTGTGATAACTCCCCGCCATTCCGTGGTAAATCCCTTCCCGCCGACTTTTAAACACCCGCTGCGTTTAAGACACAAAGAGCACTAAGAAAACCAATCAGGAGTCATCGTCCCCTACTACACCGTTACTGACTTTAGCGCAGCGTCGAGGGCCGCAGGATTTTTCCCGCCGGCCTGAGCTCGGTCAGGTTTTCCGCCACCACCACCGCCGCACTGTTTTGCAATCGCTCCAATAATTTTTCCGGCCTGTTTTCCTTCCTTAATAAGGTCAGGGGTAACAGCGCAAACGAGAGCAACTTTGCCATCGCTCGTTCCGCCGAGAATAGCGACCGTACTTTGAAGCTGAGGATGCAACACATCCATGATCGCACTCAAAAGGCTCGCGTCAGCTTCACCCATATTTTCGACGAGTAATCCATCGACCACCTTACCCAATAGCTCCTCGGCAATGGCTGGAGCTTGTTCCTGCATTTCGGCCTGCCGTTGCTTGGCGGCTTTCTTTTTGGCTTCGGCCGCTTCGGCTTGTGCCAGAGCGTTCGCCTTGGCCACTTTTTGATCGGCAATAAATTGTGTGGCATGAGCACCACAAGCCGCTTCGATGCGGCGAATTCCGGCCGCAATGGAGGATTCGCTCATGAGCTTAAATTGGCCAATATCGCCCGTATTCCGAACGTGGCAACCGCCACACAGTTCCATAGAGAAACCATCGAAGGCTCCTTCGGCTCCGCCGATCTGTAGGACCCGTACGGTATCGCCATATTTTTCGCCGAAAAACTGCTGAATGGCGGCATGTTTTTGCACCTCCACAAAAGATACTTCGCTCCAATAGACCGGTTCGTTGGCGGCAATTCGGTCGTTGATCAATTTTTCGATTTCAGCGATCTGTTCGTTGGATAATTTTTCCGGCGAATTAAAATCAAACCGCAGCCGATCGTTAGCCACAAGCGATCCCCGCTGGCGGGCGTCTTCACTGACAACTTTATGCAGCGCCCAATGGAACAGATGCGTGGCCGTGTGGTGGTTCTGGATATCGGCACGACGTTCAGCATCGACCGAAACCGCAACCATTTCGCCGACGTCCGGCGCGCGTCCGATCGTGAGTTTGGTGCGATGAACAAAAAGTTCGCCCTGCTTCTGCGTATCCAAAATGGCTAGCTCGCCCTCGGCGAAAGAAAGGGTTCCGTGGTCGCCAAGTTGCCCCCCCATTTCGGCATAGCAGGGGGTTTGGTCGAGCACGACAGAGTATTCGTTATCTTCAGCGGGCGTAACGGCTTCAACAACGGCCTCGGCTTCAAGGGCATCGAATCCAACAAAGAGGGTCGGTTTAACATCGAGCCCCTCGCTTTCAACCAGCACGACCGATTTTTTAGACGCGTGGTCGGCACGAGCCCGTTCGCGCTGCTCATTCATCAACGCTTCAACCCCTTCAATATCGACCGTTAGATCGCGTTCGCGAGCCATCAGCTCGGTCAGATCGAGCGGAAAACCAAACGTGTCGTAGAGCTTAAATGCTTCGATAGAAGGAAAGATTTTATCGGAAATTTTTCCCGCAACCTGCTCAAATAACTCAAGACCACGATCGAGAGTTCGATTGAAAGATTCCTCCTCGGATTGGAGGGTTTTCCGGACACGATCGTGATTTTTACGCAGCTCGGGAAAAGCTTCGCCAAAGCTTTCAACCACCGTATCGGCGAGTTTATAGAAAAAGGTTTCCTGAAAACCGAGAGCACGACCATAGCGAACCGCGCGACGAAGAATGCGGCGCAGAACATAGCCTCGGCCTTCGTTCGAAGGAAGAATGCCATCGGCGATGGAAAAACTGAGGCAACGAATATGGTCGGCAATCACTCGGAAAGCAATATCAACGGGATCCGTCATCGACGACCCATATTTCTTACCGCTCATCTCTTCCAACTTTTCAAAGATCGGGGAAAAGACATCGGTTTCGTAATTAGAGATGACCCCCGAGAAATCTTTAAAATTATCGGTGCATTGCATAATCGAACAGATGCGTTCAAAACCCATGCCGGTATCGACATGCTGGGCCGGTAACGGCGAAAAGGTGCCATCTTGATTTGCGTTAAACTGAACAAACACAAGATTCCATATTTCGATATTGAGCGGACTATCCGCATTAACCATCCCCGGGCCGCCGTCACCATTGGGAGTGAGATCAATATGCAATTCAGAGCACGGACCGCAGGGGCCCGTATCGCCCATCATCCAGAAATTATCCTTGCGATTCCCCGCCACCACTTGCTCCGCGGGCAGATGCTTAAGCCACATCGCTTGGGCTTCAAGATCCGCCTCCGATTTTTCATCGCCACCAAAATAAGTGGCATAGACGCGATTTTCGGGCAGTCCCCAGACCTTCGTAATAAGCTCCCAGGCCCAATCGATCGCCTCCTGCTTAAAATAGTCGCCGAACGACCAATTCCCGAGCATTTCGAAAAAGGTATGGTGATAGGTATCAATACCCACATCATCGAGATCGTTATGCTTGCCACCCGCCCGGATACATTTTTGGGTATCGGCCGCGCGGCCCGGAGAATACGGGCAGTTGGATTGTCCAAGAAAGATCGGCACAAACTGGTTCATACCCGCATTCGTGAAAAGCAGATTTGGGGAATCGGGCAACAGGCTACCGGATTTAACAATGGTATGCTGTTTCGATTCAAAAAAGTCGAAAAATGATTGGCGGAGCTCGTTCGATGTCATGATGATGCCCTTTTTAATAAACAAAATCCGCCGACTTCCTGTAGCGGAAAACGGCCGACTTTATACGGGGAAAACAGGCATTATGCAAGAGTTCCAAGCGCTGGAAAATGGAACCCTCCACCAGATCAAACGACAGCTCTCTTTTATTTAATGATTTTCATCCCCTCAACCCCGCATTCGCGAAATCCGTTTGAGACCGTTTCGCAAGGATTTGATACCACTCCTTTTAATTCCCCCCTCAGAGGGCATTCGCCCCTGGGTTTCGATTTTGCTACTTAAACCTGTTAAAACCCTCTGTGATCGCTAGTCTTTTAAAGACTATTAATAACACATGGGCGGGGGTATAAATGGATAAGAAGTCTCCTTCACAGCCGGTCCAATTCAAGTTCGTGGAAACATGGCGATTCGCAACAAAAAGCAGATCAAGCGGGCCGACTACATCCTCTACTATAAACCGAACCGCCCTATCGCCATCATCGAAGCCAAGGATAATAAACACACCGTTGGCGATGGCATGCAGCAGGGGCTTGATTATGCCAACATCCTCGACATTCCCTTTGTATTCAGCTCCAACGGCGAGTTGTCGTGTCTCCAACAATTGTCTCGGTATCATTCCTCTATCTCACACATCAACCGAATGGTTATTTCTTTTGCTCAGGGCAATAGATTTCGTGGAATACCAAACGGGAACATCCG
>JAUUYK010000080.1 GCA_030588285.1 Kiritimatiellales bacterium | reverse complement strand
TGATTCATAATGTCATACATAATGTTGCGGGTCTGGCGTTGAACAACGCTTTCTGGAACCTCAAGTTTGGTTTTCTTAATAAGGTGTTTAACGATTTGGTCGTGTTTATTGCCCAGCGCCATGTTTTCGGCCTGTGCTTCGAGTTGCTCGCGGATCGTGGAGCGTAGAACGTCTTCGGATTCTACCTGAAGGGTCGCCAAGAATGCTTCATCGATTTCGGGCAGGGTGCGAACGCGCACGCCGGTTACCGTAACCGCATAGGCCGCTTTTTTGCCCGCCAGTTCCTTCACCATAAAGTCAGCAGCAAAATTAACGGAAACGTCTTTTTTGTCGCCCGATTTCAATCCAATAATGGCTTCGCCCATGCTGGGGATAAAGGCGTGTTCATCGGCAGAAACCCAATAGCCTTCGCCTTTTCCAATGCCCTTCGCTTCCGGAACAACCGCTTCGAGTGGAGTGCCGTCGATGGTGGCTTCATAAGACAGTTGGCCCATGTCGCCGGCTTCAATCGTTTTACCTTCAACTTCGTCAAAATTGGCGTGCTGGTTCCGGATGCCGTCGATTTGCTCCTGCACCTGCTCATCTGTTACAGCAACGGTCTCTTCCTTAAGGGGGATATCAACGTATTTAGGAAGTTTGAATTCAGGCTCAATATCAACGGTTACATCGAAGGAAACGGGGTGGTCGATCACGATTTCCACTTCCGTGGCATCAACGACATTAACCACCTTTAGCTCAGATTGCTGAAGTGCTTCATGGTAATACTTCGGCAGCACGCGCTCCTGAAGCTCCTGATTGATCTCTTTTGCAAATTTAGTGGCCACAACGTGTTTTGGCGCTTTGCCCTTACGAAATCCGGGGATATTGGCATGTTTAAGATACGCTTTCAGAGTATCGGCACGTTCTGCGCTGATTTTTTCAGCTGGAATTTCAATTGTTAAAATCTTGCGGCAAGAGCCGGCATCTTTCACTGAAACATTCATAAATCCTTGTACTCCTGTAGTTACCTATTTCGAATAAAAGGCGGTGACTATATGCATGAACGCCGATTAGGTCAAGCCTGTGCGGGTGTGGTTTTGACGTCCTTCAAAGTCGTAAAAAAACACACCTAAAATAGGGGGGTTAAAGCTCCAGTGCTTGGAATCCTTTATCCAGTAATTTTCGGGAGGTGGCGTTCCTCGTTTTTTTATTGGGCGAACCCAAAACCACCGAAATAATACGCTTACCATTGCGCTCGGCCGTAGCCGTCAGCGAAAATCCGCCGCGACTGTGATAACCGGTTTTAAGTCCATCGCAACCCATATAACCGTCCACCCGTTTGGCCAGTGCATTGCGCGTGGCCAGCATAAATTCGCCGCCTCGGAGATAGGTGAGTTCCGTGCTAGTATAACGAAGCGTATCCGGATGCCGAAGGGCGGCGAGGCTCAAAATCGCAATATCGTAGGCCGTGCTGATGTCCGGTTGTGCGCCGCCGCCGGGTGGAAGCCCGCTGTCGGTGTGATAGTTGGTCGAGTTCATACCCAGCTCGCGCGCCTTTTGGTTCATCATATCCACAAACGCATCCTTGCTTCCTGCCACATGCAACGCCAGCGCACGGGCTGCATCGTTAGCTGAATGCACCATGAGCGCCATGAGCATGTTCTCCACCGTAAAATTTGTTTCGCGCGGATCAAGATAGGCCTGCGAACCGCCGACCTTCGAAACCTCGGCGGTGATCTTTACCTTATCGTCTAAACTGATGGTTCCTGCATCGATCTGCTCCAGCACCAATAGCATCGTCATTAATTTGGTCACACTGGCGGGATAAGCATACACGTTCGCCCGATTTTCATACAAAATTTTACCCGTTCGTGCATCCACCACAATGGCGCTTTGATACGGCTCGCCAACTAATTTAGAATAGATCTTCGAGGTCCGGTGATTCGGTCGATCCGCGCGCAAATAGCCCGGCCGGCTTCCGGGCGAAGCAATGGTTTCCCGTGCGGGTGCCATTTCAACCACCCGCACGGGCATGGCCTGAATCGGAGCCGGTGCGACTTCAGGAAGTTTAAGCTCCGGCACCTCGAAAGCGGGCATGGGGCGGGCTATATTTTGCGGAGGAGCCGGTCTCGGGACGACCGAGTTTTTCTTGTTCTTGGAACCGATCAGAACCATAAAAAGTAGAACATGAATGGCAATGAGAGTGGTGGCGATGATTGTGACGTTGCTTTTCTTCATATGAAAATGTACCAATTCTTAAAAACCAGACATCACAAGGAATTCATGCGCGACATACAACATCAATTTGTGAAAAATATACTCGCCGGATTCGAGCCCCAGGTAAAAGAAAGGGGTTCCGCCTTTGCTCCATCGAACATTGCCCTCTGTAAATATTGGGGAAAGCGCGCCGCCGACTTAAACCTACCCATCAATTCCAGCCTCTCCATCTCCCTCGGCACCCTCGGCACCCACACCAAAATAAAGATCGTAGATGCGACGCCCTCGTCGCTTTCCTGCGGAGATGTCGCCTACTTAAATGGCGAACTTCAATCGCCCGATTCTACCTTCGCACAGCGCATCGGTGATTTTTTGGATCTATTCCGTTTGGGGCTTGGCAACGCCCGATTTGAAGTGCGGACCGAAAATAATATTCCAACGGCGGCCGGCTTGGCTTCGTCGGCCTCGGGCTTTGCGGCGTTGGTGATGGCGCTCGATGATTTAGCCGGCTGGGGATTATCCCAGAAGAAACTTTCTATGCTCGCGCGCCTCGGCAGTGGAAGTGCCTCGCGTTCTGTCTATACGGGGTTTGTGCAATGGACTGCGGGGGTCCAACCCGATGGAACCGATTCGTTTGCCGAAGTGTTTTCGACGAAATGGTCGGAATTTTGCATCGGTATTTTAGAGCTGTCGTCCGCGAGAAAATCAGTGGGTTCGCGCGAGGGCATGAACCGCACGGTCGAAACATCGGAGCTATATAAGAGCTGGCCCGCGCAGGCCGCCGCCGATCTTAAAACCATCCGCGACGCCATCGATGCGCGCGATTTTTCAACCCTCGGGAAAACCGCCGAGCGCAACGCGCTTTCAATGCACGCCACGATGATGGCGGCCTGGCCTCCGTTGATTTATCTTCAACCCGAAACGATTGAACAAATCCACAACGTCCAGCGCATTCGTGCGGATGGGCTGGAGGTTTATCTCACGATCGACGCCGGCCCGAATCTCAAACTTCTCTTCCTCGAAGAAAACGCCGCTGCGGTTGCTTCTGCCTTTCCGAGTTTGAAAATGATACATCCGTTTGGAGGTGAAAAATGAAAAAACAACACCTAATTCCTTTTCTGATTGGGTTGGTCTTGATCGTGGTCGGCTTGATCGTGTTTGAAAAATCGCCGCTAAAAAATATGATTAAGTATTATGAACAGGTCACGAAGGAGCGAATTCCACGTTCGGCGAATGTGCAACCCGCCGCACAAACCAATGCGGTTTATGTGGGGTCAAAAACCTGCGCAGAATGCCATCGGGATGTCTACAACGTGCAACATAATTCCATGCATCCGAAAATGATTCAGGACGTAAAGGCGGACCCCTCTGTGGTTGTGGCTGATTTTTCGACGTTGCCGGAAGACGCTTCTTTTTCGAAAGAACAGATTGTCTACACCATCGGCAGCAAATTTAAGCAACGCTTTATGATTCGCAAGGACACGCCTAACCGCGAAGGCTATCCCGAAGAAAATTATATTATTGGAAACTATCAATGGAATACGGAAACGAAGCAGTGGCAGGGGTATAATCCCACAAAAGATTGGTATCACGATGCGTGGTCGGAAGATCCGTCGGAGGTCTTTACCTCGCACACCTGCGATGGCTGCCACTTCACCGGATTCAATTCGCAGTACCAACGCACCGAACCCGGCATTAACTGCGAAAGTTGCCACGGTCCGGGCAGTGTACACGTGGCCGATGGGCGCAAAGAATCAATCTATCTGGCCACCCGTCATGATCCGCAACGGGCGATGGAAATATGCCTCCAATGCCACATGCGCAATGTCGATAAGCGGCTGGAAGATCCCTCGCTTACGGTAAAAGATCTGTATGAAGAGGTGCGGGACTATCCGTATGGCTATGAACCCGGCAGGTCGCTGGCCCGCTATAAAAAGCAGGCTCCCTTCACGCTGGATGTCGAAAATTCCAAATTTTATGGCAACGGCATTGGCAAGAAAAACCGAATGCAGGGCAATGACTATGTGCAATCGACCATGTATAAACATGGGATCACCTGCATGAACTGTCACGATTCGCACGCCGCCGATAATACCGCTGTAAATCCGAGGGGCGCAAAGCAGTGCATGGAGTGCCATGTCTATGGATCGCCCGTTGGGCCGCACCAACTGACGGAATTTGCGCATACCTTTCACGAGCCTGGCCCGGAAGCCCCCGACTGCATCGACTGCCATATGCCAAAGGTTGGAAAACACACCGGAAAATCGCCGTACACAGTTCGGACCCACGCCTTTCGTTTTATCTATCCGCAGGAAACCATCCACTACGGTCTCCCAAATGCCTGCAATAATTGCCATTTTTCCAGAGTACAAACGCCCGAATGGGCCCAGAAAAAGTTGGAAGAGTGGGGCATGACCTCGTGGGAACAGCGTTAACCGAGGACCTCCTATGCCAGAACTACCCGAAGTGGAAACAATTGTGCGGCAACTGGATGCGCGCGGTGTGGCGGGCCGAACGATTCTCTCTGTAAAAATAAATTGGGAGCCGATGGTGGAACCGTTTTCGGCGGCCCAGTTTGCAGGTCAAATTCGCGGAACAACCATCACTAAAATTTCGAGGGTCGGAAAATGGATGTTATTTTCGCTGAACTCGGGAAAAACGCTGATGGTTCATCTGCGTATGGCCGGAAGTTTTTCGGTGGAAAAGGGGCCGCACGACCGGATTATTTTAAACCTATCGGACGGATTAACACTCTATTATCGCGACACGCGTAAATTTGGCCGCTGGAAGTTGGTGGACGACCCGCAAATAATTCTCTCGAAACTTGGACCCGATGCTTTAACGAGGCGTTTTACGCAGAACTATTTTTCCGCCGTCCTGCTGAAACGGCATCGGCAGATTAAACCCCTGATTCTGGATCAGGGCATTGTGGCGGGATTGGGAAATATTTATGCGGACGAGGCGTTGTGGAAATCAAAAATTCATCCCGAGCGCCGATCCGATTCGTTAACCGAAATCGAACTGGAAAAACTATTCAAGGCCATCAAACAGGTCTTAACGGAGGGCGTGAAAAATCGGGGCACTTCGCTTGGATCGGGGAAAACAAATTATCGCGATGTGGACGGGGAATCGGGCGCGCATCGGGCGGAAGTGAACGCATACGGCCGCGGAGGGAAACCGTGTAAACGATGCAAGGAACTCCTCGTAAAAACGGTTGTAGCCCAACGTGGAACCACATTTTGTCCGTGCTGCCAGATTAAATAGAGCCTGTCCCATTTTAGTGCGACTTCGGATCAACCCGAAATTTCCATGAATAGCGGTCTTTGGTTTTTTCAAAAACTGGCGCCTCATCGTCAACAACCCGTTTCAGGGGCCGTTTCCTCTAAATTCAGACGCACCCCTGTCTTTGAGGAG
>JAUUYK010000072.1 GCA_030588285.1 Kiritimatiellales bacterium | reverse complement strand
ATCCCGCCCTGCGTCCTTCAAATTCCCTTCTTCCGCCTTCGACTCTATTTTGGGTTATTTTTATCGGTTACGGAATGTGCCTCATTCCTCAAGCTACGGTTCCTTTCGAATCGAAGCTGGTGGTTTTATTTCTCGGCGGAGTGGTGGGAAGCTATTTGGCGTGGGGCTCTGAATTAAAGGCCTTTAAGGAGAATCGACTGCTGCTGGGGTTGATAATTTTAATAGTGATGCTCACGGCTCTTTATGGCTTGGTGACTCATTTTAAATGCCCGGATCAGGTGCTTTGGACGGAACGATATGCGGTTTATAAAGGGCGATTGATGTCGACCTATATTTGTCCGAATCATTTTGCGCACTTGATGCAGATGCTGTTGCCTTTTTGTATTGTTCTACTCTTTATTCCTCCATCTGGAATCTATCTGCGGATTCTGGCGGGGTACAGTTTTTTGGTCTTCCTGCCGCCTCTTTATCTGACGGAATCGCGTGCCGGTTGGTTGGGGAGTATGGCGGCGATTGGAATAACGGTCTGTTTGATGGCTTTGCGCCGCAGTAAGAAGCTATTTCTTTTTTTAGTGATCTTGATGCCTTTGTTGGCGGCTCTGCTACTTTTTGCAGGATGGAATTATTCGGAAATGTTCCAACGGCGTATGCAACCGGTTGTTACTTTTTTGGAAGGGCAGTCCGAGGGGGGGGTGGGTAGCGAATCTCGGGATTTTCGACCACAAACCTGGATGGATACGATCGATATGATCAAAGAGGCTCCGCTGATCGGCCATGGCCCCGGGAATTATCGCTATACTTTTCCCGAATATCGAAGCCGTTTTCGCGGCCATCGAATTGTTACAGGACACCCTCATAATGAATACCTAGAATTGTTGGCCGACTATGGCTTGATTGGTTTTTGCCTTTTTGCGCTGGCTTGGATGTATGGATCTGTTTGGGTTTTGATTAAATCGCTTAAAACGAAAGAGGTTCGACACGCTTATCTCGGTTTTGCCTTTCTGGGCGTTATTGGTGGAACGATGGTGCATTCCTTTTTCGATTTCCAAATGCATGTATTTCCAAATGCACTGGTGTTTTCTTTTTTAGCCGCCGTGGCAGTTGGACCCTTACGTAATGTGAAGCTCGCTGGCCGTAAAAGAAGAAATGGCCACGAAGGGGCTCAAAAATCACAAAGAAAATGGGGAGAGATTGAAGAAACGCCCGATACTCAGAATTTAACAAAGAGCAATCAACAAGAATTAACCAATAGGGTTCGATCTTTCGCCCTTCCTATCGCGCTGAAAAGAGTTCTTATTTGGCTGCTCGTTACAGGCTATTTGCTCGGCGCTCTTTTTGCTCTTCAGGTCATGTCATCCTCATTTTTCCGCGCGTTGGGTGATCGGGCCATGGAGAAGCCATCTAACTATGAGAGCTTGGCAGTCAATTATTCGCAAAAAGCTGAAAATTATTACACGCTAGCCGTTCGGATTGATTCTCAAAATTGGCGGGCTTATAAAGGCATGGCGAATGTGCTCTATAAACAGCGATACTACTCGCTCGATAGGCTGGAGAAAAATGAACTAGCCGAAAGGGAGCGAGCGGAGTTGGAAAATGCGTATGCGCATAATCCCAAAGACCCGGAGATTATTTCTTCGCTGGGTAAATGTCTGATCTTTTTAGGGCGACCAAAGAATGATTTTGAGGGGGTTGAAAAAACAAATCCCCTCCCGCTTCAATCCAAAGGGTTGGAGCTTCTCCGCGAAGCGTGTACGTATCGGAAATTTAACGACCATTATTGGTGGATGCTTGGTGTCGAATTGCGAAAGGCGGGGTATTATGCCGAGGCATTAGAGGTTTTTTATGCAATGGAAAAAATTAAACGAACACCGTCCTCCCGTAAAAATATTCAGTGGTTAAAGGCGGAGCTTCTCCGCAATGAACAGGTGGAACCTGCTGTAGAGCCGGCGACAACGTCTGCGTTTCCAACATCCAATCTGATTCTAAAAAAAGAGGGGTTGGAATTATCTGAAATTTTAAAAATGATGGACTTATAATCCTATTTTGTAATGCGGAGTAAAAGTTTGCATAGCCCATTTAAGAAGAGTAAGTTCGAGTGGCTTTAGAGTAGGTTTTAATATGAATTGGCTCGCTAAGGTGGCGAGGATAAAGGAGTGGTATGGGACGCAAAGAAAACAACGGATATTTTACAAAACACACTAAAAGTAGCGCGATGATGGTCAGTATAGGCGTTCATGCGCTCATCATTGTAATCGCCATTTCATTTGTTGCGGTTACCGTTATTAAGAAGGAAGAACAGAAGTTCGAGGTCACAACGGTAGCCCGGCCAAAGATGAACCTGAAAAAACTTCAGGTTCCAGTTAAAATAAAAAAGAAAACATCGGCTCCCAAACTGCGTAAACGTATTCTCTCGGTTCCTAAACGAAATGTGCAGGAAATTAAAATGCCGGAAGTCGTCGGTATCAAAGGCGGACTGGGCAACATGGGCGGTGCAGGTCTGGACGGGGTGGGATTTAGCCTCGGTGAAATGGATTTATTCGGGGGGAGTAAATCCTTCGGAAATGAATTATCCGGATCATTCTATGACCTAAAACAGACCATGACTAGCGAACCTACTGGTATCACAATAGAAGAATATGATGAAGTCTTATTTCGATTCCTCCGGGGCTGGGATGAAAGACACTTAAGTGAGAAATATTTCAGAGCACCAAACAGCAAGTTTGCCATCGCCTTTATAATGCCAGAGATGAGTGCCAGTGCTGCACCGAAGGCCTTTGGCGTGGGCGATGTGGTTAAACCCATGCAATGGCTCGCCTATTATAAGGGGCAAATATCTGCGCCGGAAACTGGAAAATACCGGTTTTGCGGCATGGGTGATGATGTTTTATATGTCCGAGTTAAAAGAAAACTCGTACTGGATGCATCCTGGTCGAGCATATACGGAAAAGCTGGGTGGACAAGCGACGAGAAACGTGAGTTTAAGCTAGGACACGGCACGATGGTAGTAGGCGATTGGATCTCTCTCAAAAAAGGAGTCCCAGTATCCATAGAAGTTTTAATTGGAGAACGACCCGGCGGAAAATTTGGCTGCCAACTGCTCATTGAACAAAAAGGTGGGGAATACAAAATGGTTGGGTCAGAAGAGAACCAGCGACCAATTCTTCCTATTTTCAAGTTGAAAGATATTCCGGACGAAGTCGTGAAGAAGATGAAAGTAAACTCGAATCAAATAACCGTGGAGGGGCCCATATTCGGCACCGCTAAAGCGGCCGTTAGCTCTCGACCTAAAAGTGGTATATAAATCCGGTTTAATAGCGAACCGCGCGGGCTTTTAATTCTTAAAGCATGTGGAACTGTCACCGCTGTATTGCTTACCGTGCACGAAATAACCCCGCCTTCTGAGTCGTAGTATACAACTACTACGACTCAAATTTATATTCGGTTCTTCATGTTCGGACTCTTCAGTCGTCTCAACGACCTTCTTTCCCAATCTACATCTCATTCTATGAGAGCAACAGAGGGATAGGGGGGGGGGTAAAATTTACCCGTTTTAATTCAATCGATTAGAAAAACGCGAAAAATACCCTCTGCATTTTCATAGGTTTGGTGTATTTCGTGGTTTTAACCATTTTGGCGAATTGCTAGGTTCCACATTTAATTCAAATTCAACTACCCAAAAGGTCATTAAAAAATGCGCGCATATAACTTTTCTGCTGGACCGGCCACCATACCGGAAGACGTTCTCAAAGAAGCACAAGCGGAGCTACTCGACTATCAAGGCACCGGCATGTCGATCATGGAAATGAGCCACCGCGGTAAAGAATATTCCGCGATCCACGACGAAACTATTGCCAACATCAAAGAGCTGCTCAGCCTTCCGGAAGGCTACAGCGTGCTCTTTATGACCGGTGGCGCATCCTCGCAGTTTGCCTGCATCCCCATGAACCTGCTGGGCGAAGGCCAAACAGCCGACTACACCAACTCCGGCGCATGGGCCATTAAAGCCATTAAAGAAGGGCAACTGCTCGGCAACGTCAACATTTCTGCCGATTGCGGCAAGGAGATCCCCACCCGCGTTCCAACCCTCGAAGAACTCGACCTAACTGAAAATGCCGCCTACCTGCACATCACCTCCAACGAAACCATCTCCGGCGCACAGTGGAAAGAGTTCCCCGAACACGACTGCCTGATCGCCGATATGTCGTCCGATATCCTCTCCCGGTCGCTCGATGTTTCTAAATTTGGACTCATCTATGCTGGCGCGCAGAAAAATCTTGGCCCCGCCGGCATCACGCTCGTCATCATCAAAGACGAACTGGCCGAAAAATGCCCCGACACCGTTCCCACGATCATGCGCTACAAAACACATATCACGAACAACTCGCTTTACAACACCGTGCCGACCTTTCCCGTCTACATGCTCTGCTTGGTCACCCGCTGGTTGAAAGCCAAAGGCGGAATCGAAGCCATTCAGAAACAGAACGAAGACAAAGCAGCGAAGCTCTATGCCGCCATCGATGGGACCGATTTCTATACCGGCACCGCCGTGAAAGAAAATCGCTCCAACATGAATATTACCTTCCGTATTGCCAACCACGATTTGGAAGCCGAATTCATTGCCGAAGCCACCCAACAAAATCTAAGCGGCCTCAAAGGGCATCGCTCCGTGGGCGGCATTCGTGCATCGATCTACAACGCCTTTCCCGTTGAAGGCGTTGATGCGCTGATTGCTTTCATGGAAGCGTTTGAAGCGAAGAATTCCTAAAGAAAAATCGAAATACTGCGCTTACCCCGACTTCATATCCACCAATGAGGCGGGGTTTGCGTCCAAAAACCATTCGAAACGGTTCTACACGAAAGAGCGTCTCTCAGAGATATTGAGGAAAGATCGGTAGCTAGCGGGGTAAATAATTACCGTAACTACGCCAACTTCAAGGAGATGGTGCGCCCAACAGGAGTCGAACCTGTATCTATGGCTTCGGAGGCCACTATTCTATCCATTGAACTATGGGCGCACGAAATGAAGCGGGTTTATACGGCTATCCGTTGTTGGCTTCAAACTCTTTCATGAACGAAATCAGCGCATCGACGCCTTCGACGGGAAAGGCGTTGTAGATGGAGGCGCGGATGCCGCCGACGGAGCGGTGGCCCTTCAGTCCCTTGAGGTTTTTCTCCGAAGCCTCGGCAATGAACTTGGCTTCGAGATCGTGGTTGGCGATGCGGAAGGTAATGTTCATGTTGGAGCGGTTCTCTTTTACGGCGGTGCCGGTGTAGAAATCGGTGCCGTCGATCGCCGCATAGAGCTTATCCGCTTTTTCATTGTTCTGCCTGGCCATGCCTTCGAGTCCGCCTTTGGCCAGCAGCCAGTGGGTGACGAGGCAGAGGATGTAGACCGGGAAGGTCGGCACGGTGTTGAAGAGCGAGTTGTTTTCGATGTGCGTCTTGTAGCGCATGATCGTCGGCACGGTGTCGGGGCAGCGGTCGGCCAGCTCGTCCTTGATAATGGCGAGTGTGACGCCGGCGGGGCCAAGGTTTTTCTGCGCGCCGGCATAGATCATCCCAAACTTGGAAACGTCGAGCGGACGGGAGAGAATGTCGGACGACATGTCGGCAATCAGCGTGTCGTTTTCGGGGAACACCTTCCATTGCGCGCCGGAAATCGTTTCGTTCGAGGTGACGTGCAGGTAGGCCGCGCCGGGCGTCAGGTTCAATTCATCGACAGAAGGCACGCGGGTCGGGATCTCCTTGCCGCAGTCGGCCGCAATATT
>JAUUYK010000068.1 GCA_030588285.1 Kiritimatiellales bacterium | reverse complement strand
GAGGAGTGGCGACGGGAGCCTCATGGGTTTTTCCTCCAACGATTCGACGCCAGTAAGGCCAGAATGGCTCCGGCCAAGAAGAGGGGAAACTTTTCTTTGTAGTGTTCGCGGGTTCGGTTGCTGGTGATTGCCTTTGGGGCATATTCCATAATCTGGCGATAGATTCGGGCCAGATCAAGCGGGCCTTGGCCCACATCAAAAAAAAGTCCATCGGCTGCGGCCGCCGTCATGCGGCGTAAGGTTGCCGATTCTAACTTGGTCCACACTTCGGTTTTTCCGTGTTTCATGAACGAGGGACTGCCACCCTCGGCCTCTTCGAGTGGAATTCGACTGCCGAGCGAGCGATTTCCAAGGCCGATTGCAATCAAGCGCACTCCGGCGTCGTCCAGGTTTTTAACGGCTTCAATTTCGTCAAAACCCTCGACCATATCCTCGCCATCCGTGATTAGAATCAGATCCTGTAGGCCGATTTTTTGGGGGTCGGTCAGTTTTTCGACGGTTCGGGTAATAGCATGGGCGATCAGGGTTCCGCCCGAGGCGACACTCTCGGGAGAGGCTTGCCGAAGGGCCATGCGGAAATAAGCGTAGTCGACCGTTAGGGGGCACCGAATTTCGGCCGATCCGGCAAAGAGTACCAGCCCAACTCGATCGCCGGAAAGTTCTTCAATGCAGTCGAGAATGGCGGTCTTTGCATTTTCGAGCCGGTTCGGGTGTAGATCATCGGCCAGCATGCTCTGGGAAACATCGAGCAGAAAAATAACATCGCGGCCGGATCCCTGAAGTTCGTGCTCCTTCAAATCCCACGCTGGGCGGGCAAGGGCCATAAGAATTAGGGCGAGCGCGGTGCAGCTTCCAAGGGCTTCCCGTTTTCGACTGATGCATTGCATTCCGCCGCCAAACGCTTGAATGGCGCGGTTTCGTTTTATGGCAGAATAGACGAAGAGTCCGGCAAATAAGGGGATGACCCACAGCCAGAGCAATCCGGTTGGATGGGCGAAATGGATCGGCATCATGGAATCCTCCGAAGCCAGGTGGTGGTCAGCAGGGTGTGGAGCATCAGGAGCAGGAGGCCGGCAACGGCGAAGGGTTTGAAAATATCTTTAAAGGTGGGGTAGTGTTCGGTCTCGATCGCGCTGGTTTCCATGGAATCGATCTCGCTATAGACATCGCGTAAGGAGGCTTCATCGATGGCTCGACGATAAATCCCGCGGGTTATTTCGGCCATTTTTTGGAGAATGCGTTCTTGTAGTAGCGGCTCTTTTTCAACCTGAACGGGGCCATCCGGAGTTTGAATGGTTTTCATTTCTGGCGGATCGGTAATGGCAATGGTATGCACGCGAATGCCCCAGCTTTTTGCCAGTGCTGCACCCTCCATGGGGAGGTGTCGTCCGCAGTTGTTGTTGCCGTCGGTCAGGAGGATAATGACTTTGCTTTTAATGGTATAGTGGTCCGCTTTATTTTCCGTATTGTTGTAGCGTTTTTCGGCGGTTTTTAGCCGCGCCGCGGCCAGGGTCAGGGCATCGCCGAATGCGGTTCCATCTTCGTTGGCGCGCGATTCTATTTCCAGATTCTGGATGTAATATAAAAGCGAGTCATGGCTCAGCGTGAGTGGACAAACGGTATCGGTATAGCGGGCAAAAGTGATGAGTCCAATTAAATCATTCGGGCGTTCCGCCGCGAACTCGTTAATGACCTGTTTAGTAACTTCCATCCGGCTGAGGGTGCTGTCCTGAAAAGACATGGAGGTGTCCATGGAGCTTGAAATATCAACCACCAGCTCAATGGCAATTCCTTCTTTTGGAACGCCTTTTGTTTCGTCTTTAATCTGGGGGCGGGCCATCGCAAAAATGAGCAAGATCAAGGCCGCGATCTGGAGCCAAAAAAGCAGGGGCATAAAACGCTGGCGCGTTGTTTTGGGCACTTTCTTAAACGAGGTGAGCGATGAAAAGGGCAGGGCAAAAGAGGGACCCTTTCGAAAATGATCCACGACCATTTTTAGGACCAGCAGGAGCAAGAATAAGGCCCAAGGAAGTGCTAATTGCATGGCTCTTCCTCCGCATTCATCTCTTCAATAATCGACCGGACATAGCGTTCGGCTTCGAGGGGATAGGTTTTTGGAATCCGATTGGAAAAACGAATGAGATCGAGGGTGGTTAAAAATTCGACCAGTTGAGTTCGCCGATCCAATAGCGGGGATTCTGGAAGGAGTGGAATGATCTGATCGGTGGTTTTTCCTTCCGTTGAAAGGTGGAAATAGCCCTCCATAAAAACGAGCAGGATTCGGCGGATTTCCTGTAATCGCGAGGCCGGATCGGAGGGCAGATTTTCGAAGGCTCGAGCGGCGGCCTCGTGGAGCGATAGCGCAATCGTCTTTTTGGGCCGGCGGCCCCATTTGATGAGTCCGATCGTTAATCCCGTCGATGCCACGAGGAGGGCCAGAATAGAGTAGAGCGCCTGTTTATTCTTTTGAGCCGGAGTGCGGGGAATCTCCTCGGCAATATCCTTTATCTCGAAGGTGTCTAGCCCGTGTGGAAGCAGTGAGGTTACGCGAACCGTAATGGGATCGGTTGTCACCGGGGTTGTTCCGACTTGGATGTCGAAGGATTGAAAAATGGATTTTCCTGGAAGTTTGGGAACGAGCCACCAAACCCGGCGCTGCAACAGTTTGCCGTTGGGGAGTGTTTGTGCGGGTTCAGCATAGTATTCGCTGACGGTGAAGGGGGCGATGAGCGGTTCAATTTCGGGGACAATAAGCGGCTCCGTTTCCGGCGCATGCAACTCCAGTATGAGCTGTATTTTCCCCGAGGTTAGAATGTTGGTTTCGCTAACCGAGAGAATGAGCAGGGTGTTGTTTTGACGGTATTGCTGCGAAAGAACGGGGTCGGGGAGGGGCGCGGGATTTTTACGATGCTTCGAACAACCGTTCAGCAGAACAATCGTTGAAAAAAAGAGCAGGGAAAACGCGGAAAGAAGCGGCTTCATAGCGTTTGCCTTCGATCGCGGGTTAGAAAAAATCGGACCAGATCAGGCATGTAATCGAGCTGGGTCTGAACATTAATCTGATCAATCCCGAATTGAGCGAGAGTGGCCTTGATTTCTAGGCGGTGGGCGAGCGCGGCCGTTTTGAATTTCTTCCGTGCGCTTGAACTGGCGGTATCCACCAGAATCTGCTCGCCGGTTTCGGCATCCATTAAGGCCACCAATCCCGCATCAGGAAGCTCCAATTCGCGGGGATCGGTGATGGTGACGGCGATGAGGTCGTAGTGAATGGAGGCCCGTTTGAGGGCGTGGTTGAAGCCGGAATTCTGAAAATCGGAAAGGAGAAAGGTGACGCATTTTTTCTTCACCATTTTCCCGAGGTAATCGAGCGCACAGGCGATGTCAGTGCCTTTATGGGTGGGCTCAAAACTTAGAACTTCGCGAATGATGCGAAGCACATGAAGCTGTCCTTTGTCGGCCGGAAGAAACAATTCAATCTGGTCGGTAAAGATGATGAGCCCGACCTTGTCGCTATTTTTAATGGCGGAAAAGGCGAGTAGACCGCACAGCTCAGCGGCCACTTCATTTTTTGTTTTTCCGGTGGATCCAAAGGTGCCGGAGGCGGACATATCCACAAGAAAGAAAAGGGACTGCTCGCGTTCTTCGATGAACCGTTTTACAAACGGTTTTCTCGTTCGAGCGGTGACGTTCCAGTCGATGGTTCGAACCTCGTCGCCGGGCATATATTCGCGCACTTCGTCGAATTCCATGCCCCGTCCTTTGAATACACTTTTGTATTCGCCGCCGAGCATTTCGTTAACCACTTTGCGGCTAATGATTTCGATCTGGCGGACCTTTTTGAGCAGGTCGGATGGGGCTGGTTTTTTCATGTCAAAGCTCCGTAGCCTGAAACGTTTCGCCTACGGGACGACCACGGTTTCTAAAATTTTATACAGCAGCTCTTCCGAACTCTGCTCTTCCGCGGCGGCCTCATAGGTGAGCAGAACGCGGTGGCGCAGGACATCGAGGGCAACCTGTTTAATGTCTTCAGGAATAACATAGCCTCGGCCGTTAAGCAACGCGCGGCCTCGGGCGGAAATGGCCAGATAAATACTGGCGCGCGGGGAGGCGCCATAGCGAATCAGATGACCGCAATCGAGCCCGAAGTGGGCGGGGTCGCGGGTGGCGTGTACGAGATCAAGAATGTAGCGTTCGAGTTTCTCGTCCATGAAAACATCGTCAACCATCCCACGAAGGCGGATGATGTCCGCAATGTCCATGACCGGATTGACGGAAAGATCCACGGCCGTTTTTCCCATTCGCTGGAGAATCCGAAGTTCCTCTTCTTTGGAGGGGTAGGCCACGTTGAGCTTAAACATGAACCGGTCCACTTGTGCCTCGGGAAGATGATAGGTGCCTTCCTGTTCAACGGGGTTTTGGGTGGCGAGAACCAGGAAGGGTTCATCGAGTTTATAGGTTTGGTCTCCGATGGTAACCTGATGCTCCTGCATGGCCTCGAGTAGGGCACTTTGCACTTTGGCCGGAGAACGGTTGATTTCGTCGGCCAGAATAATGTTGGTGAAAATGGGGCCCCGATGCGGGGTGAATTCGCAGGTCTTGGGGTTGTATATCATGGTTCCAATAAGGTCGCCGGGAAGCAGATCCGGCGTGAATTGGATGCGGTTAAAAGTGGTGTGCAGTGTTTGCGAGAGCGTGGTGACCGCCAGCGTTTTTGCAAGCCCAGGGATGCCCTCAATCAAGACGTGCCCGTTGCAAAGTAAAGCGAGCAGCAGGGCCTCGATTAAATCCTCCTGACCAATAATGACTTTGCCGATCTCATCCCGTACTTTTTGGAGGACTTCACTCTCCTTTTGGTAGCGTTCATTCATCTTAATTATATCGGTATGCATTGAAAAATCCTTTCACATAAAGTGGGTACTAGTTCGCCTACTTTCAGTAGAAATAAATATGGGCAGGCGCACGAGTGGGGTGGGCTCATGTTGTCCGGCATTTTTATGCCCTAGAAACGAGAGAAACATGACACGATATGGGGCGCTATGCAGTAATTTTTTAGAAACATTATCCGCGGGAATACGCCGTGCTTTATGCAATTTAGCTTCTATTTTCCTTTTATTTCACGCAAATGATTATCATCATACTTATATCGATTGACATTGGAGTGTTGAATATGGAACAAAAAACGACCCCCTATAAAAGCCACATCTTCATCTGCCGGAAATCGCGTGCCGACGGAAATAAATCCTGTGGAAATCTTGGAAATCCTGAATTAAAATCAGTGTTAAAAGATGCGGTAAAAGAGCGCGGTTGGAAAGGGATCGTGCGTGTATCTGAATCCAGCTGTTTCGGCGTTTGTGCCGCCGGACCCAATATCATGATCTACCCGCAAAAAATATGGCTCACAAAGGTTGCTCTCGAGGATGTCCCCGAAATTCTACAGATCGTGGGAGAATGTGTGACGGGGGATGGCTGAACTTGAAACTCAAACACCGCTTTCACGCTTAATGACTCGGTGCTGTAAGCGCCGAATCGAGCGAGTGAGATAAACTCCTTCCCTCCGATTTTTAACCACCCGCTACGATTAAGGCACAAAGAAAACCTACACCCAAATCAGTCTGTTCTTCGCGCCTTCGTGGTTAATCCCCCATTCCAGCGAGTTTTTCAACCACCCGCTACGCTGAAGGCACGAAGAATACAAAGGGTTCTTATTATAGATTAGATAGCGCTCTGCCCAATCCGCGTAGGTTTTCTCCGTGCGAATCGCCATATTTCGCTGTCGAATCACCTCTCTCAGCTTTCGCAACGCCCCCGCCGCATCCGCGTCCAATCTACAATCCGCCTTCGACAAGCTCCTCTCCACCAGCTCCG
>JAUUYK010000064.1 GCA_030588285.1 Kiritimatiellales bacterium | reverse complement strand
TTGCGCTCTTCGGCGAGGGTCATGCCTTGCGAGCCTTCGACGATGTTGGCGGCGTCTTGCCCGGTGGCCAGATAGAAGCCGAGCAGCATATTGGCAAAGTGCGCGTTGGCACTGCGGAGTCCGCCGGCCAGCAGCGTGCCAATGAGATTTTTTCGAATGTTAAGCTGCACGATCTTTTCGGGCGTGGTTTTGAGATAGCGGCGGCAAATTTTTGCCGGGATGGTGAGTTCGGCCACCACATATTTTCCGCGCCCGAGGATGCCGTTGACGGCGGTGGCCTTTTTGTCGGAGCAGTAGTTTCCGGAGATGGAGCCATACTGGAGTTTTGGATGTTTTTTGAGAATGTGGTTCATCAGTGCTTCGGCGGCCTGCGTACACATATTATGGCCCGAGGCATCGCCGGTGGTGAATTCGAAGCGGAGAAAAAGTAGGTTCCCGGCGATCTGCGAATTTAGATTAATGAGTTTCGCAAAACGACTGGTGCCTTCGACAAGGGTGGCCAGGACTAAAAAATCGGCCTTTATTTTTTCCAGCGATTGGAGGGTAACGGCGGCATCGGGGGCTTCGAACAGCACGGATCGAGTCATGCGATCGTCGATGACGGTGCATTGAATGCCGCTTTCGCAGTTCATGGAAATCCGCGCACCGCGATTCACGGAGGGCCACAACGGGGATTCATAGGTCGCCAGCGGAACCTCAAAATCGCCTTCCATAGTCGAACCCGACAGCTTTATCGGGCCAACAAACTGCATGGGAACTTGCGCAAAATTAGTCATAAAACACTCCTTAAAAGTAGAATCCATAGAGTACGCAGATGTTCACCGATTTAAACCCTAATCCTCGGTACATTTATCTCCTGAGACGCACGGAGATGATTCCGGTGAGGGCGCATAGATACGGCCCGCAAGCGTAAGTTCGGAGGCCCCGATCTCGTCCGGTCGATTGTTAAATAGATCGTGCAAGCCCACGCCGGATCCATTCGCGTCGAAAACAAGGTAGGCACCGAATGCCCCCGCTAACGCAACACTACCCATTATTGATTAGCAAAGTGTCAGGATTTTGCTAGGTTCGCCTTTTATTCAAATTTACAAGGAACCCTATGGACTGGCATTCGATTCAAGATATTCTATTTAAGGTGGTTGGCGGACTCGGCATTTTCCTGATGGGTATGAAATATATGTCGGAAGGCATGCAGGCCGTCGCCGGCAGCAAGCTACGTAAAATGATCAGCGCGGTGACGGATAACCGCATCATGGCCTGCTTCATGGGCACACTGATCACCGGAATCGTGCAGTCAAGTTCCGTAACGACAGTCATGGTCGTCGGCTTTGTAAATAGCGGATTCATGACGCTCATGCAGGCCATCGGCGTGATTCTTGGCGCGAATATCGGCACGACCGTAACGGCCTGGATCATCGCACTCCAAATCGGAAAATTCGGCCTACCCATCCTCGGGGTTGCCGCTTTCTTTTTCCTTTTTGCAAAAAAGGAGCGCGTACGCTACACCGCCATGGCGGCGCTGGGGGTCGGCATGGTGTTCTTCGGCCTCACGACCATGGGAGACGCATTCAAGTCGGAAGAAGTGAATGAATACCTCAGACAGGCGTTCGCAGTCATGGATGCATCTACGTTTCTGGGGGTACTAAAATGTGCCTTCTTTGGTTGCCTTGCCACCATGATCGTACAATCTTCCTCGGCAACGATTGGGGTAACAATCGTGCTGGCACAGGGCGGTATCATCGGGTTCGAAACGGCCGCGGCGCTTGTTCTTGGCTTGAACATCGGCACCACGGTTACGGCCTTTCTGGCCTCCATCGGCACCTCCACCAATGCGAAGCGCGCGGCCTATGCGCATATCATCTTCAATGTGATCGGCACCCTCTGGCTGATCCCCTTCTTCTTTAAATATATCGAAGGGGTTGATTGGATATTCAGCCATATCCAAGAGTTTATGGCAAAAAATCCAAAAATGAATGATTTGACGACGGCCAAAATTGCCCTCGTGCATACGGGTTTCAACCTGATTAACACCATCATCTTCCTGCCTTTGATGAAACCACTTGCCCGCTTGGTTGAACGGCTCGTTCCAGAAAAGAAAATGGATGAAATAAACCGCCTCACCTACTTCGATATCCGCATGCTCGATACGCCCGCACTGGGCATTGTTCAATCCAAAAAACAAATTCGATTTATGGCCGAAAGCGTCGAAAAAATGGCGGGATGGCTCGGCGAAGTACTGGCCAGCAAGGAACAGCTCGATGAACTTGAAAGCAAAATATTCCACTATGAAAACGTGCTGGATAACGTGCAAAAGGAAATCATGGTTTTCCTCGGCAAAATGATGACGGGTCAAATCCCGCACGAAGTCATGGAAGAAGCGCGTCACGAAATGCGCATAGCCGATGAATATGAAAGCCTTAGCGATTATATCGTCAACGTTCTAAAAGGGCATGTCAAACTGCGCACCAACCAGTTAGACATCACAGAAGAAGGACATTCTGACCTTCTCAAACTGCATAACAAGGTGTGCGAATACATCAGGATGATTAATGATGCAGAGCAAAATGAGAACACCGATATTCTGGGGCGGGCGCAAACCGGCAGCGAAGCCATCACGTGCCAAATGAAAGAATACCGAAATAGTCATCTTATACGACTTTCGAAAAGTACAACGTCTCCATTACACAGCCTGGTCTTCACCGACATGCTCAATAACTACCGCCGCATGAAAGACCACGCGCTCAACATTGCCGAGGTGGTGTCCGGCGACAAATAGGAACCCAATGTTCCTATCCTTGAAAAAGCTCTCCAGAAAATCGGGGAGCTTTTTTTTTAAATCGCCCCCCTCGCTCCTACCCTCCTAATGCAGGGAAAACAAGCTATGAAAAAAACAGTCCTATTCACCATCGCCCTTGGCGCCGTGGCGATCGCACCATCGGCCGGGGCCGAAAAAACAGCTGAGCCTTCGGTTTATGACAAAATCTGGGGCGCCGTTAAATTCATCGATAACGACGATGCAAAAGTGCTCAACAGCTACGCTTTCACCGGGCGTTTGCAAGGCGATGCCGTCTCGTTCCACAGCGAAGACCATAACTACGACGACTTCGACTGGCGCCGCTTCCGGTTTGGTTTTAAAGCAACCGTCTTTAAGGACTTTACCCTCCACGCCGAAATGGACGCCGATATGAACGACATCGACAACGATGATTGGGACCAATTTTATGGCCGACTGACCGATGCTTATATTGCATGGAGCCCATCCAAAGTCGTGAACGTGAAAGTGGGCAAACAGTCCGCCGACTTCACCCTCGATGGCGCCACCTCCTCCAAAAAACTCCTTGTTCCAGAGCGCAGCGTTGTGGCCGGCAACCTCTGGTTCGGCACCGAGTATTTCACCGGAGCAAGTGTTTCTGGAAAAACCGAAGAGTGGAGCTATAAAGTCGGCGGATTTTCGGCCAGTAAAGAAAATGAATTTGGCCACTTCGAAAGTGGCTACTTCGCCCTGCTCTCCGCCGGCCATACGATCGGGAAAAAAGGATCGGTGCGGTTGGACTATGTTTATAACGACCCCAATTATAACGGCATAAAAAAAGACCCCAAATACAAAGTCGGCACCAAAAACCTCGAGCACATCGTTGCTCTGGTTTACAAACAGATGATCCGCGAAAAAGTAGGCCTCTGGAGCGGTTTTTCAGCCGGAAAAGGGATCGTCGACCCGAATGAAACGATCAACCAGAGCGACCTACTGGGGTTTGAACTGATGCCCTTCTATACTTTCACCGATCGCCTTCAACTGGTTTTCCAATATGCTGTCGTCACCAGTCTGGACAACCAATCACAAGTCAGCATGTCGCGTTATGCGTCCAAGAATGCCTCCAAATCTAACGTGGAAACCGCGCACAACATCCTGCTTGGATTCAACTGGTATCTCTATGGCCACAAGCTCAAATGGCAAAATGCCATTGAATACAACTACGGCAAAAACCTCGCGGGAACCGGTGGCGACGATTACCACGGCTACGGCATCACCTCCGCCCTTCGTATCAGCTGGTAACGAGCAAAGGGAACCCCCAGAGTCGGTATCGTTTTAGGGCAAAAGCAAAGGCGCTAAAAACCCAACGGCACCTCCCCCACCACACCCTCTTTCCGAAACGGCGAGTCTACGGGCGCGGTTTTAGTTCAGTGCCTTTGGCATCGACAGGATAGAGCGCGCCTTCGGCGTCGAGCTGCTTGGCCATCGCCCCCATCATCTGCCCAAATTTTTCAGGATTTTTCGCCGCCAGGTTTTCATTTTCAAAGGGGTCGGCCTTGAGATTATAGAGTTCGTGTTTGGGCGCACTCTTGCCTTCGGGATTGTAGTCGTAAACCACTTTCCAATCCCCAGAACGGTAGCTAGTGAAATAGGAGCTGCGATGGACTCCATGCGGAAAGTGCATCAGAAACACATCTGGGCGCGACGAGTTGTTTTCTCCGGCGAACTGCTTTGCGAGATCGACGCCATCGATCACGTGGCCCGCTGGATTTTTTACGCCGACCAGCGCTAGAATGGTGGGATAAAGGTCCATGACGGTTCCAAGTTGCGGCTGGATCGCACCGTGCTTGATCGGTAATTTTTTCTGCCATTTATTTTTTGGATTGGGCTTGGCCCAGGCCGCGATAAAGGGAACGCGCATGCCGCCTTCAAAGTGAGAGCCCTTTTTTCCGCGTAATGGAGCGGATGAAGTGTGGCCATATTTATCCCCCAAGGGGGCGTCCGAGCCATTGTCCCCCAGAAAGAGAACGAGGGTATCTTCCGCCACACCGAGTTTTTCCAACTGGTCGAGAATATCACCGAGCGACTTATCTATACCCTCGATCAAGGTGGCATACGCTTTGGCCCGTCGCCCTTTATCGGAGGTTTTATAGTTGGCGGCGAAGCGCGGATCAGAATTAAACGGCGAGTGGACGGCATAATGCGCCATGTTCAGAAAAAATGGGATTTGATCCGCCACGGCTTTGGCCACTTGATCGTTGGCTTCAAGCGTCAGCGCCTCGGTCAAGAAGGTGTCGGTGTCGTGATATTTCTCAAGATGAGGAATGTTATTGACGACCTTTTTCCCCGTCTTTTTATACTTGGGATGGTTCCCATAGTGGTCTTGGCCGTAATAGCTCTTGGGCTGGCCCCATTCAGCGCCACCGATGTTGACATCGAAGCCAACCGCAATCGGATCCGAACCAACTCGACCCGTGGGACCGAAATGGGCCTTGCCAACATGAATTGTGCGATACCCATTTGCGGAGAGTATGCGCGGCAAAGTGACATCGTCGGCTTTGATCCCCGTCCAGTTCCATTCGGGCGGTCCATTTTTCCCCTTGTTGTTGGAGCTCGGCTTGATCCAAGTGGTGGTGCCGTGGCGCGTGGCATTCTGGCCGGTCATGATGGAAGCGCGAGTCGGCGAGCAAACGCTCTGGGCGCAAAAATTATTAAAGCGAATGCCTTGATCGGCCAACCGTTGCATACTCGGCGTGCGGTACCAATCGTTTAGCGGATAGCACTTTTCCTGCCCGGCCTCATCCGTCAAGAAAGGAACAGAGGTATCCATCACCCCCATGTCATCGACCAGAAACACCACCACGTTCGGTCGATCTGCTCGAGCGGCCGCCAACATTAAAACCCATACGGCAATACTCCACATCCATTTTTTCATCATCGATTCCCTTTTAACGACTTCAGACATTTAACCCGATATTTAGCGTAGGACCTTTCGCCCAGTTTGCCAACTTAAATTCTTCCCTATCGCTCCGGATAAAGGCCGCGTGTAAAAGGCATTAAATACGCATTTCTCGGCCGAGCGAGAGCGTGGTTTATTATTTTCCCTTCATTCGACGGTTTGCAAATTCCACCAGCCTGTCTATATTCTGCAAATTGCAACCCGCTTAGATTTTTAGAACAACGTGGAAAAGTCCACTTCAACGTCGTATCGCAAGTAATTGAAAGCACGT
>JAUUYK010000191.1 GCA_030588285.1 Kiritimatiellales bacterium | reverse complement strand
CCTGTTTAGATGTTAAAAATACGGAATTCAAAAAACGTAGCACCGTGGCGGAAGCCCTGCAACGAATATGGAGGTAAAAAGAACCCGTACACGTAAGGGGGTGTATTTGTAATTTTAAGAGCAGAATTGTGTTTCCCTGATGCCTAAATTTGGCTTTACTCGGAGAACAAATCAATAGACGGAGTTTATATAAAGGATCTTTTTAAGATGAAAAATAAGTGCGTACTGCTCTCTTCAATCGGCCAGAAGTTACTGTTGGCAACCTCTGGGCTGGTTATGTTTACGTTGTTTTTAATCCCGCATATGGGTGGCAATATTCTGTTTCTTTTTGGTCCGGAAATGTTCAATTCCTATGCCATGCATCTGCACCAATTGGTCCCGATTGTGATAGGGCTGGAGGTCTTGATGATCATTTCAATCACGATTCATATGATCATGGCCTTCCGAGTGGTGTTCGAAAACCGGAAAGCGAGCGGCAAACGGATTACACAAAAATCGACCGCCAAACGGTCGTTGGCGGCAAGACTCATGCCCTTTTCTGGTGGCATGATCTTTATTTTCATCATCAAGCACCTGCTCGACTTCACCTTTAAATCGAAAGAGCAGATCGATCTGCACGGCCACATGACCAACGATGTCTACGGCATGGTGCTGGCCCGCTTTCAGGATCCAGTGCATGTGGTGTTTTATGTTTTGTTCATGGTCGCGGTCGGGTTGCATCTCAGCCATGCGCTGCAAAGTTCGTTGCAGACCTATGGCCTTTACGTTCCAAAGGAGGGTAGCATGATTAAGCGGGTCAGCACCTTGATCGCCGTTGTTATGGCCGCCACCTTCGCCATCATTCCCATCGTCGCATTCATCCGCTAAATTTTAGAGGTTTCATTATGATTGAACTCAACGCAAAGATTCCCGACGGGCCAATGTCTGAAAAATGGACGAAGCACAAATTTAACGTCAAACTCGTCAACCCTGCAAATAAACGTAAACACAGCGTTATTGTGGTCGGGAGCGGGCTGGCCGGAGCCTCAACCGCCGCAACGCTTTCTGAACTCGGCTACATCGTCGAAAACTTTACCTATTCTGACAGCCCGCGCCGCGCACATTCCATTGCCGCACAGGGTGGAATTAACGCCGCAAAAAATTATCCAAACGACGGCGACTCGATCTATCGTCTTTTTTACGACACGGTTAAAGGCGGCGATTTTCGCTCTCGCGAGGCCAACGTGCATCGCTTAGCCGAAGTCAGTAATCAGATCATCGACCATTGTGTGGCACAGGGCATTCCCTTTGCCCGCGAATACGGCGGCTATCTCGATAACCGCTCCTTTGGGGGGGCGCAGGTTTCCCGCACGTTTTATGCCCGCGGCCAGACGGGACAGCAGTTGTTGATTGGCGCCTACGGTGCGCTTTCGAAAGAGATCAAAAAGGGCGGCGTCACGATGCACACCCGCAGCGAAGTGATCGATGTGGTGGTGATCGACGGACAGGCCCGGGGCATTATTTCACGCAACCTCGTGACCGGTGAACTAACGCGCCATGTGGCTGATGCGGTGGTTTTGGCCACCGGCGGCTACGGCAACGTATTTTTCCTTTCCACCAATGCCATGAACTGCAATGCCAGTGCGGCGTGGCGGGCCTATAAAAAGGGCGCGGCTTTCGCGAATCCTTGCTACACCCAAATTCACCCAACGTGCATTCCCGTGCACGGCGATTATCAGTCGAAACTAACGCTGATGTCGGAAAGCCTGCGTAACGACGGCCGAATCTGGGTGCCGAAGAAAAAAGGCGACACTCGTCCGGCCAGCGAGATTCCGGAAGACGAGCGCGATTACTACCTTGAGCGCAAATACCCAAGCTTTGGTAACCTCGTTCCGCGCGACCTCGCCTCTCGCAATGCCAAGATTGTTTGCGATGCCGGTTATGGTGTTGGCGCAACCGGCAATGCCGTTTATCTCGATTTTGCCGAAGCCATTGACCGGCTCGGCCGGGACAACATCGAAGCCAAATACGGCAACCTCTTCGAAATGTATAACCGCATCACCGACGACGATCCATACACCACACCGATGATGATTTATCCGGCCGTGCATTACACCATGGGCGGGCTTTGGGTGGATTATAATTTGATGACCTCCCTGCCGGGGCTATATGCCATCGGCGAATGTAATTTTTCGGACCACGGTGCAAATCGCCTCGGGGCCAGCGCGTTGATGCAAGGATTGGCGGATGGATATTTTATTCTGCCGAACACGATCAACGACTATCTCGCCTCGGCCACTCTTTCAACGGTGGGAACAGATCACGAAGAATTCGTCAAAGCGGAGCAGGAAGCACAGGACAAAATTGATCGTTTGCTGGCGGTTAAAGGCACGCGTACGGTCGATGATTTTCATAAAGAACTGGGTCTGCTCATGTGGGAAAACTGCGGCATGGCTCGTAATGCCGAGGGGTTGAAAGAAGCCCTGGAACGGATTCCTAAAATCCGCGAAGAGTTTTGGAAAAATGTCAATGTAACCGGCTCGGCCGACGATCTGAACCAGGCCTTAGAAAAAGCCAATCGCGTGGCGGACTTTATGGAATTTGCCGAGCTGATGGTGAAGGATGCGCTCGTGCGCGCCGAATCGTGTGGCGGCCATTTCCGCGAAGAGAGCCAGACGGATGAGGGCGAGGCCCTGCGCAATGACGATAACTTCTGTTATGTCGGTGCATGGGAATTCCAAGGGTTAGAAAATGAACCGGTTTTGCATAAAGAATCGCTTGAATTTGATGAAGTGAAATTAACGCAGAGGTCCTACAAATAATGTCTAATACAATCAATTTAACGCTTAAAGTCTGGCGTCAGAACAAGGGCGAAAAAGGACGTTTCGAAACGTATCAGGCCAAAAATATCGACACCGATGCCTCGTTTCTTGAAATGCTTGATGTGGTGAACGAAGACCTAACCCATTCGGGAATTGAACCGATTGCATTTGAGCACGACTGCCGCGAAGGAATCTGCGGGT
>JAUUYK010000004.1 GCA_030588285.1 Kiritimatiellales bacterium | reverse complement strand
ATCTTGAGGGAGAAAGTCCTGCATTCAGCGTAAGCAACAGAACTGTAAGATGTAATGTGGTGGTTGGAGAAGATGATAGTGTGGAGATGAATATTTCTGCAACCACTCGAAATAAGTGAGAGGAGTTTAGGAATGAAAATAAAGCAATCATCGAAGGGCGGAGGAATCGCAATTGCCCTGTTGTTATTTGTTACGACCCTTTCCATCCTGCTAGGGGGGTATACGAAATTTTCACAGACGAATGCCCACATGACCCGGCGGGTTCTTGCCTTTCAGCAAGCCGGAATCGTTGCGGAGGGTGCAGTAGGTGCCGGAGCATCCATACTATACAATCTGATTGAGTTAGATGGGTTTCCCTTCCGCATCAGCGTTTTGCAGAACAAGCTAGACATTAGTGTCTCAAACAGTTTATCCATCGCGGAAATATCAGGATACACGGTTGATTTTCTGGATGTCCAAGTCTTGTCCGTGTCGGATAAAATCCTGGAGGTTTCAGTTATCGCCGGGGCGAGTAGCAGTGACGGCGTTGCGCATAACGCTATTCAGGCAATCTATAAAGTTAACGGAGAACGTTTTGTCGATTACTCCATTTTTACGGCCGATAAATTCGAGCTCTACCCACACGGGACGATGAATATCAGAGGAAAAATACGAACCAACTCAAGTATGCATATAGGAAATGATCAAGGATACATAAATCTTTACGGGAATGCCTGGGCGGCAAATGGTTTTTTTGTTACCGATGTACAATCGGCCCAAAAGTTCTATGCCGAGACCGAGACTGGAAGCATGCATAACTTTTTTGATGGGCGGATCACTGACAGCCTACGGGCCACCTGGGATGCCCTTTCGTCAAGTATATGGGGAGAGGATATCAATAGCAATCAGCGGATACAGGCGAAGGCAGGCAAGCTGCTTGTTCCCATTGACGCGGGTGATAACCGAATCATTATTGAGCCGTACGATCCGTCGGATAGCAGCAATTCAACCCTCCTTCGTGAAAAGTTGTCTGAAAAATCCAGGCGTTCTGGAGGGTTGTATGTGACCGTCGCCGCGGACGGATCGATCTCGGTTTTAGAGGCCGGATTTTCAAAAACTTTCGATCCCGCAACCGAACAGGCTGATATAGCCGAAAAGGACCCCCTTACGGGGATTTACTCCATGAAGTCGGCGAACTCAAATGGTTGGATTGAGGTGCAGGATGACTTTAAAGATGCGTATGATTATCTCGACATGAAAAAGGGCGATAGCGTGGATAAGAACGTGAGAATAGTCAATATTTATGCTGACAACCTGTTAAAAAAATATCCGGGCACAAGCATACTCTATGTTGAAATAGAGGATGAAAACGGGGATACGATTCCGTATAATCAAATAGAAACGCCTTCTTCCTCGACTACATTGCAGGCACTGCGTATCCGTAACGGAGACGATATTTCCGCCGCGGGCTCTTCTGGATTCACGATTGCTACACACCGAACGACCTACCTTGAAGGGAACTTTAATGCTCACGGGACGATTCCTGCCCTCATTCTAGCCGATAACCTTACTGCCCTCTCAAATAATTGGGACGACAGCAATGCAGCGCTCTATCGATATATAGAGGACCATGTAGATCAGCTCAAAAATAAGGTGATGGCGACCGACACGGCTTACAAGTGCGCCTTCATGATTGGAGGGGTTGAGTATTCGATAGGGACGCCGGCTCTCCCATCCGACGGGCTTCAGAACCTGATCCGCAGGCGGGAAGACTGGGACGGAGGGGCTGGGTGGGCACCCGCAAAATTTATTACAGACGGATCTCTAGTCAAGCTGTGGAACGCTCAAGAAACGACCGGCAACACTAGGGGTAGGGGCGCCGGAGCGCCTATTCGCGAATACAGTTTTGATTCGGTGCACTCAGGGGCCCCCGGAGTTCCCGTAGGGCTGGAAACTCCGTCCATTCTTCGATGGGAACGACTCTCCTGGCAGGAGGCGAAAGAAATGGTGCTCAATCGCTGATCGTTTAACAAATCGGCTGTTGTACTGAAAAATATTATGCCCACTCCCGCCCCAATCCATCATTTCAGCTTCGCTCAGAAAGTGCTTTCTGGGGGAACCATTCTGCTCGTAATCATGATTGCAGTTAATCTTGCACGAATAACCCACCGGAACGGCCAAATAAGGCAGTTTGAAATAAAGCACCGGCTTACTGCGGAAAAATATGAGCAAGCCGTTTCCATGGGGCAAACCAGTCGGCTGGTGGAAGCGGTATCAAAAGAACTCATCGGCTGGGAAGCCGCCGAGTTGTCGACCTCTTCTCTTCTGAAAAAAATTTCATCCGCTCTGACGGAACACTTGGAGCTGACCAGTATGACCCTCTCTTTTTATCCCGCCCTGACTCATCAAGGCGCATCAGCAACCGACAGTATGATTCTGACGCTTTCTGGAGATGTTTCAATTGATGTAAAATCCACCGGAAGCAATTGGGGATATGCTTTCCCGAAATTCTTAGACAAAATGAATTACAATGAAGAGCCGCCTTTTTCGTATGAGCAATATCGGCCAGAAGATGATGACGCCTCTCAATCTTCACCCTCCTGGAGATTAAGCAAGGCGCTTCCGAGTAAAATACTATGGGCAACCCCCATTCAAACTGAATTTTAAGCATGGTAAAAAAATGGATCACTAAAATTACTGCAACCTTAATCCCGTTGTTGCTACTTGTTTTGATTGTTGAAAATCAAAAACTTAAGCGCAGCGCTCTAAGGAAAAGCACGCTTCTTCAGGATATTGACCGGTTAGATGCTGAGACACAAAAGCTTCTGGTCGAAGCAAAAGTATGCCGGGAAAAAATGGCCGATCTCCCCGAAAATCTGGCCCAATGGTCTGTATCAGAAAATGCCATCGAATGGTGTATACATGAGCTAGATAGAGTTTCGCAGGGAACAACCTGCAAGCTTAGTTTTTACCATACTGAAGAGAATATCCCTCTTGAGATGCAGTTTCCGCGAGGAGTTTATAATACAGAAGCCACTCACCGCCCTTACCTTGCTCCATACTCACTACTGTTTACAACCACCGGAACCTTGAATGAGCTTAGCAGTCTTTTTGATCACATAGAACATTCTGCTCCCATCGCAGTGGTTGGCAATCTGGAGCTGGCTTCTTCTGAGGAAAAGAATGTTTTCCGAGCAACAGGAACCCTTCTTTACCCAAAATTTCTGCATGCCGAAGATCAGGAAGAATTAAATCAATTCCTGGATCAGTAAGGCTGCCGGCTTGGTATCGCTCCGGCGGATAAATAGTGAGAATCAATCATGAGAATGCCGGGACTGATTCCCCGAAGCCTGGGTGCGAGAGCAGTTGTGTGCGGAGGTTTCGCTGAATTCGTTTTTGAATCCGGTGGGTGCACAACGGGAGGGACGTCCCGTCCACTTCTGACGCATCGTCATTGACACCCTTCAGTGCAGGCACTAGTTTTTCGGCATTTCATAAATCGAATAAGGAGTGTTATGTCGAATTTTTTTAAAGAGTATACCGCACATGTGGAAGAGCGTGCCAAAGAAGGAATTCCGCCCCTCGCGTTGAATGTAGAGCAGACGGCGAATGTGATTGAACTGTTGAAAAATCCGCCGGAAGGAAAAGAAGCTGAACTGGTTGAATTATTTACAAATCGGGTGACCCCCGGGGTTGATCCGGCGGCGCAGGTGAAAGCAGAATTCCTATTTAAAGTGGCCCATGGCGAAGAGTTGACCTCGTTGATTTCGCCGAAGCATGCGGTTGAACTGTTGGGCACCATGGTGGGTGGGTACAACCTGGATGGGCTGATTCGGTTAGTTGACGAGCAGAAGGAACTGGCTTCGGTGGCTGCAACGGCTTTGAAAAATATTGTTCTTTCGGTGAACCGTTTTGAAGATGTGCAGGCTCTCGCCGACGGTGGAAATGAAGTTGCAAAAGAGGTTGTAACTTCGTGGGCCAATGGCGAATGGTTTACCTCGCAACCGGAGATTGCTACAGCAATTGAAACCGTGGTCTATAAAGTAGACGGCGAAATCAATACCGACGATTTTTCCCCTGCGTCCTTTGCCTTTACCCGCGCCGATATTCCGTTGCATTCCATCTGCATGGGCGGATCCCTATTCCCGAACGGCCCGCAGGAAATTGCGGATCTCAAAGAAAAAACAACCCTTCCGGTCACCTTTGTTGGTGATGTGGTGGGGACGGGATCCTCGCGGAAATCGGCCATTAACTCATTACTTTGGCATATTGGAAATGACATCCCATGCATCCCGAATAAACGCAGAGGCGGCATAGTTATTGGCAGTACCATTGCCCCAATCTTCTTCAATACGGCGGAAGATTCTGGGTCACTTCCGATTCAGACCGATGTGGAAAAACTCTCTACGGGTATGATCATCAAAGTTTATCCAATGCAAGGTTTGATCACGGATGCCGATGGCAACGAGATTTCAACCTATCCCGTTAAGCCCGATACCATTCTTGATGAATACCGCGCTGGCGGACGGGTTCCGCTGATTATTGGAAAACAACTGACCGAAAAAGCACGCGAGGCGCTGGGGATGAGTGCCATCGATGACTCCGGCATTTTTGTTGTACCGAACAATCCGCAACCCGCCGCAGGGCAGGGATACTCCTTGGCTCAGAAGCAGGTGGGACAAGCCTGCGATGTGGAGGGAATTCTTCCGGGCACTTCCTGTCTTCCGAAAATGACGACGGTTGGGTCTCAGGATACCACCGGACCGATGACCGCCGGCGAAATCACCGAGCTGGCCTGTCTCAAATTTAATGCCGACCTCGTGATGCAGTCGTTCTGCCACACGGCGGCGTATCCAAAACCGACCGATGTGATTACGCATGCCACACTTCCGAATTATATCATGAATCGCAAAGGAGTGGCTTTACGCCCCGGCGATGGAGTGATTCATTCCTGGCTTAACCGCCTGCTCGTGCCAGACACCGTGGGGACTGGCGGAGATTCGCACACCCGTTTCCCAATGGGAATTTCATTTCCGGCCGGATCGGGCCTCGTTGCTTTTGCGGCCGCGCTGGGCGTGATGCCACTCGATATGCCGGAGTCCGTATTGGTTCGTTTTAAAGGCGAACTTCAACCGGGTATTACGCTACGTGATGTTGTGAATGCCATTCCGTATCAGGCCATTGAAGAAGGGTTGCTGACGGTTGAAAAGAAGAACAAGAAAAATGTCTTTGCCGGTCGTATTCTCGAAATGGAAGGGCTGCCAGATCTTAAGGTTGAACAGGCTTTCGAACTGACCGATGCCGCGGCGGAACGTTCTGCCGCCGCTGCCAGTATTAAACTGGGCCGTGAGTCGATCGTTGAGTATTTGCGGTCGAACGTCACGCTGATGCAGGAGATGATCAAGGGCGGATATGGCGATGCTGAGACGCTGGCAAAACGAATTGAAGATGTGAAGGAGTGGATCGAAAACGGCGAGCTGATGAGTGCCGATGAAAATGCAGAATACGCGGCCATTCTTGAAGTCGATCTGAACGAAATCAAGGAGCCGATTCTCTGTTGCCCGAATGATCCGGATGACGTGAAAAAATTATCCGACGTGCAGGGCGTGAAAATCGACGAGGTCTTTATTGGAAGCTGCATGACTAATATCGGTCATTTCCGTGCGGCCGGAGAGGTCCTCGATGGCGAAGGATTTGCTCAAGTGAATTTATGGATCTGCCCGCCAACGAAGATGGATCAGGCGCAGCTGACGAAAGAAGGCTACTATTCCAAGTTCAGTGCGGCCGGAGCGCGGATTGAAATGCCGGGCTGTTCGCTCTGTATGGGGAATCAAGCTCGGGTGAAGGACGATGCGATTGTGTTCTCGACCTCAACGCGCAACTTTAATAACCGTTTGGGAACCGGTGCTCAGGTTTATCTGGGTTCGGCAGAACTCGCCGGAGTGGTTGCGCTTAAAGGCGAATTACCGACTCCTGCTGAATACATTGCGATTGCCGGGGCCAAGCTGAAAGGGAAAAGCGATGCCATCTATAAATATTTAAACTTCCACCAGATGACAGAGTTCTCGGTATAGAAAACGGAACGAGTTCTTCGTAATAAAAGGCGGCCCAGAAATGGGGCGCCTTTTTTTGTAAGCCGCGAGCTTAGATTGTTCTGTCATAACGAAGCTGGATGCATCGGCCACGTTTTATTACTCTTCCTTTTTTAATCTAAGGAGAGGTGAATGTCTGAATTTAATGAAGTGACGGTGGTTCGTGAGGCAAATGTCTATTTTGATGGAAAGGTTTCTAGCCGGACGGTGGTTTTTGCTGACGGAACAAAAAAGACACTGGGTTTTATGCAAGCCGGTGAGTTTTCATTCGATACCGGTGTGGCAGAAGTGATGGAGGTGCTGGGCGGTGAGATGGAGGTGAAACTGCCGGGGTCTGACGAGTGGAAAACTTTTTCGGCGGGGCAATCGTATGATGTCCCCGCCGATTCTAAGTTCGATTTGGTGATCAAGACCTTTGCAGATTATTGCTGCTCATATGCCGAGGCGTAAGATTTCAGCGATACGAGTAGGATGGGCGAACCCGAAGGGGTTCGCTTTTTTTTATTCGTTCAACAGGGTTATAACGGTATCGACCTGGAGAAAGTTGGTGTGCTTGGCATAGATTTGACCGCCGCCGATATAAACGATTTGATCGTTATTTTCTAAAACCTTGTCATTGAGCAGCTGTTTCAAGGAGTCTTTCACGAGCTCATCCGTGCTGTTGGGAATATCAATTTGTCGGGCGTGTACGCCGAATGTAAGCGAAAGCTCGCGAACGGTGCGTTCACTGGCAGAAAAGGCATAGATCGGGGTTTTTCCGCGGTAGGAGGCGCTGATCTGGGCAGTATCCCCAGATTTGGTGCTGGTAATGATGGCTTTGGCGGGCAGCATGGTGGCCATCGAAACAGCAGACCGGGTGATATGATTGCGCGGCATTAGATCGTTAGCTTGCTGGAAAACAGACAAATTATCGCTTACCACTTCCTTTTGGGCTTCAACATTCCGAGCAATATTGGTCATGGTTTGTACGGCTTCGACAGGGTATTTTCCGTAAGCCGTTTCGCCGGAAAGCATAATGGCATCGGTTCCGTCATAAATGGCATTGGCCACATCGGAAACTTCGGCGCGGGTGGCGCGCGGATTATCGATCATGGTGTGCAACATTTGGGTGGCGGTGATGACGGGTTTTACGCGGCAGATGCAGGTTTTAATGATTTTCTTCTGCGTCATTGGAACTTCTTCGGCAGGAATTTCGATACCCAAATCGCCGCGGGCGATCATCACGCTGTAAGCGACGTCGAGGATGGAATCAAGATTGTCGACCCCTTCGCGGTTTTCAATTTTAGCGATGATTTTGATGGGGCTTTTGCGCATGTTTAAAATGCTTTGGATGGCCATGACATCGTCGCGATTGCGCACAAAGGAGTGGGCAATAAAGTCGATTTCGTTGTGGGTGGCCCAGTCAATAAAGTCAGCGTCTTTTTCGGTCAGGGCGGGCATGTTGAGTTGGATGTTGGGCACGTTGATGCTTTTGCGATTTTTAATGGGGCCGTCGTTGGTGGCTACGCAAACGAGCTCGCCGTTGAGCTTGTCAATAATGTGAAGCTTCATTTCGCCATCATCGATCAGGATGTTACTACCAACAGGGACTTCAGAAACAAAGCCTTCGTAGTTTACCTTGAACCCGCCTTCGGGGGAGTGATCGCTGGAAATACGAACGGTATCGCCGGTTTTTAGCGTGATAACTTCTTCCATTTCACAGGTGCGTACTTCGGGGCCTTTGGTGTCGATCAACACGCCGATGCGATCGGATACGGCGCGAATGTTTGCAAGGACGATATCAGCGTCGGCGGTAGAAATATGAGCGGTGTTTAGGCGGGCGACATTCATGCCAGCATCGAACAATTGTTTGATGAATTCGGGGTCGCAGCGATTGCCAGCGATGGTGCAGATAATTTTCGTTTGTTTAGTATGCATAATAGGACTCCTTTTTCTTTAAGGGCGCACTGTTTTAGCAGATTATTTATATGGAGCTAGTTTATAGCTAAACTAATAATGAGGAGGTCGCTCGTTTCCCCCGCAATCTTCTGCCGGTTTTAGACCGTCTATTTTTTTCTCAAGGCGTTCGATGCGTTGGCGAAGTTGGGCGGCGTCTTGTTGTTGCCGAAAAAGTTCGGTATTCAAGCTGGCAATGGCCTCGTCTTGCATGGCGGATAGGGTTTCGAGTTGGATTATTCGTTTTTCCATGAAAAAAACGTACCAGATTAAGCGAGAATATAGAGCGGATTAAATGGGTTTTATAGTAGAGCATTTTTGGGATTTATTCCATAATACTCGTACAATACGGAGAGAGCGATGCCTGACAATTTTAACGATACTGGTTTTCTGTTGCGGAACTTAATGAAAAATATACCGGACTTAATTTACTTCAAAGATCGGCAGAGTCGTTATATCCGAGTGAATCAATCTTTTTGCGACCAAGTGGGCCGGTCCGAAGAACAGATCAGTTTGAAAATGGCCGATGATTTTTTCCCAAAACAGCATGCCGATGAAGTTTACGCGGATGAGCAGAACATTATTTTAACCGGAAAGTCACGGATCGGTATCGAGGAACATATTAAGTGGCCGGATGGCCATTCATTCTGGGTGGCCTCCTCAAAAATGCCGCTCAAAAATGCCGAAGGCGAAATAATTGGAATTTTTGGAATTTCGCGGGATATTACCCGACATAAAAAGGCGGAATTTCAAGAAAAACGATATGCCGAAGAGGTGCGGCGTATTAAGGACGGTCTGGAGGACGATGTGCGGATGGCCGCCGAACTGCAGAAAACTTTTTTCCCGCGCGACTATCCTGTCTTTCCGATGGGCAGCATCGCAGAACAGAGTCGGGTGACCTTTCACCACCACTATCGACCCTGCAGCGCCGTGAGCGGCGACTTTTGCGCCATCCATCGATTGTCTGAAACGGAGTGTGGAATTTTGCAGTGCGATGTGATGGGGCACGGGGTACGTGCTGCGCTCGTGACCGCGCTTATTTGCGCGATCGTTGAAGAACTAGCTCAACAGGAACGCGACCCCGGCGTCTTTCTCGAACGTATGAATGAACTATTGTTTCCGATTCTGCGGCAGGACGACACCTTTCTCTTTGCCACGGCGTGCTACAGTGTATATGACACCGCCACCGGCCGGATTCGAACGGCCAATGCGGGGCACCCCATTCCTGTCGTGATTCGGCGTGCAGAAAAAACGGCCGAATGGCTGATCAAAGATGCATCTTTGCGCGGCCCAGCATTGGCCATTTCTGAAGAGGCAACATTTCAAACGGTTGAAGAAAAACTCAATCCCGGCGATTCGGTCGTGCTGTATACCGATGGGTTATATGAAGTGATTAATTCCTCCGACGAAGAATTAGGAGAAAAACGATTGCTTGATACGATGCAGCAGTACGTTGACCTCCCGCTCGTCGAGCTATTTCCAGCGTTGATTAATACCGTCAGCGTATTTTCTGAAGAAGGCGAGTTTGATGACGACATCTGCCTCATCGGATTTAATTGTGTATCGTTGGGAGAAGTTGCGGAGTGAAAAAATGAAACAATTACCGACTGATGAATTCCTGCTGGAAAACCTGTTGGGCAATATGTCCGATGTGATTTATTTTAAAGATTTAAAATCGAACTTTATCATGGTCAATCAGGCCTGTGCAGATAGACACAACAGGGGGTCGGCAGAATCACTTAAAGGCACTTCAGATTTCGATACCTTTTCAAAAGTACATGCCGAACAGGCTTATGCCGATGAACAGCGCATCATCCAAACCGGTGAACCGCTCGATGCCATTGAGGAAGAGGAAACCTGGCCCGATGGCAGCTCCACTTGGGCTTCCACCATTAAAATGCCGTTGCAAGACGATGCCGGAACCATTATCGGAACCTTTGGAATTTCGCGCGACATTACCGCCCGTAAAACCGCCGAGCTTCGAGCCTCGGACTACGCCAACCAGATTCTCGCCGGTAAAGAGGAGATGGAGGAAGAGGTCCGTTTGGCTGGCCGGCTACAGAAAAACTTTTGCCCCGCCAGTTATCCTGAATTCCCCGAGGGGGTTTCTCCCGAAGAGAGCTGTGTTGATTTTTTATATTCGTTTAACCTAACCAGTCAGGTCACCGGCGACTACTGTGCCATCAAACGCTTATCCGCCACCGAAGTAGGACTCTTTATTTGCGATGTATGCGGAAAGGGCATTCGTGCGGCCCTTGGCACAGCCCTCATTCGTGGAATTATGCAAGAGATCAGCTCTTTCGAGCAAGAGCCGGAGGCCTACCTCTCTCGTATGAACGAACTGCTAATTCCGCTATTGCGAAAAAAAGAACTCATGCTCGATGTCACCGCCTGCTACATGGTGGTGAATGTTCAGACCGGAGCGATTCGCCTCGCCAATGCAGGCCACCCGTGGCCCATCCTTTTCCGCGATACCTTTTCCGCGGAATGGCTTTGCGAAGAGGTCGAAGCCGTCGGCCCGCCACTTGCTACCGAGGACAACCCCGGCTACGTTGCTGTGGAGTGCAGTATGCAACCGAACGATGCCGTTGTTATGTTCACCGACGGGCTTTGCTCCTCGGAAAATAACGCCGGTAATCTCTATGGGAAAAAACGCCTACTCGATTCCGCGCAAAGTTTTTCAGGAGAACCCTTGGCTGAAATTTTTCAGGGATTAGAAGCCGATGCGCTGGCGTTCTCCCGCGATGGAAAATTTGCGGACGACATTTGTTTGGTCGGTTTGAGTTTGCGAAAACGGATGGACTAAAACGTGTTTTTCCAATTGAGGAATGTTTTTTTCTCTCCCGTTCTCTCATTCATTTCATAGCTCACCCCGATGCCCGGGGTCGGGAGAAAAATTTCCCCGCCATCAACCTCATATTTTCCCGTTGCCGGATTTCGAGCAACGTGAATACCCGCCTCCGGCAGACTGGAATGGCCCACAATCCACGAACTTTTTAAACCAAACGATTTCGATTTGTCAGGATTCTGATGGAGCAGGTCGTGGGTGCTGTAGGAGCCCTCATATTTTTCAAGCGCTTCCGGTTGAACCAGATCGAATAGGTGGTCCATGAAAGAGTGATGCACATAAAGCGGCTCCTCCAAATCCTCTTCCGGCAAGGAAAAGGTATAGGCTAGTAAATTGGTTTTTATTTCAGGGAGAGGGGCAGAACGCGCCGCAGTCCCTGCGAGGAGTTTAACCGGAGCGGTTGGGCTGGAGCGAAATTGACAAGCCATCAGGAGTGTCTGTAGCATAAAAATAAAGACGAGGCCCCAGCCGTTTCTCATGATAAAAAGAATAGTACTCCTCCTTGAAAAGGGAATATTCATGGTGCAGAAAAAATATATTTGCGAGAGGGCTCGGTTGGAAAAAGCACGCCTGCCACTCGAGCGTGTTCAAACGCGCCCGGCAGGCGCGCAATAAAACTGCCGCTGCCGGAGGCTCGGTCCTATTTTAACGATGTGGCAACCACTCCTTGCTCGCCGTAGACAAAGGGGACTTTGATGAAGGCAATTTTTTGGCGGATGTATTTCTCCTCCGCAGAACCGGCAGCCTTGATGGCCTCGTCGCGGAGCGCCATGTCGCCATGGCAAGCCGCGATTACTGCTTCGACCGAACGGGTGCGGCTGGCCTTGGTGATTTCTGCCATCTCGAAAAGCCCAAGAATCAGGTTAGCACCGTAACCGCGCCCGATAAAATCGTAGCCGGGATTGCCGGTACCGTGGTCGGAGGAGGGGGCATGATCAGGACGAAAGACTCCTTGCCAGCCAATATCGACGAGCGAGTGTACGATTTTGGCCAGTTCTTCGCGGTGCTCGGCGTGGTGGCCTTCTCGAAAGTTTTTACCGTCGGTTTCAATGGGCCGTAGATGGATGTGTGGGAAAATTTCATCGATGGAGAGTCCCTTTAAGCGGCCATAGTCGGCGATCTCGCGGATCATGTTGGTGATGTCGCGATTCTCCGCGTTCGCCATCAGCGAGCCGATGCAGAGGTTTGCTCCGCAACCATGATCGAGCAGGAACTTATATCCTTCGCATCCACCGACGGTGCGTGGTGTGCCGAGAAACGGCGTAAAGGCGGGATCATCGGAATGGCAACAAAGCCGAACACCAGAGGCGTTGGCCACCGGAATGACGTGATCGAGAAAATAGGCGATATGTTCGCGCAGTTCGACATCATCCATATTCTCGTATTTTCTTACGGCAGTACGGAAATCGTCCAGCGTGAAGCCCGCTTGTGCGCCGGGTAGACCGGCGGTAATCATGCGGATAAGTTCCTCCTGCCGAACGGGATGCTCCTTTAAATATTTCTCCCAGTAGCGGTGTCCCTCTTTAATCTCTTCGGCAGAGAACGATCCGTCGTCGATGTAGGCCTGTTCGATTTCGTGGCGTTTGAGCAGGTGGATATCGAAGGCGGTGAAGGCGGCGTGGATATATTTTAGACTCTGTGATCCGTCGGACAAAATGGCAACCCCCGTGCGGGTCCAGTCGGCCACGAGCATAAAGTTGCCCACCACGTTCTGAACACCGAAGCGCCCGAGGTTGCGCAAGCTCTCGTTATAGTTTCGAATGTGCTCTTCACGGTTTGGGCTACCATTTTTGACATCTTCAGTGAAGACGAGGCTTTCAGCGGTGTCCCAGATAAGCCCCGACGATTTTCCGTTGGTGAAATACCAGTTGAGCAACTCCATGCCACTGAGTTCGCTCGGCGCTTCTGGGCAGGGCAGGTATTCTATTTCAATTTTACGGCGCGCAATTTCGACCTCCGTCCAGATCTCTCCAACGGGAATATGGTGTAATGCGGTGATAACATTGGTAACGCCTGGGGTCTGCCGAATGTTTTGAATCGAGACGGTGTCCTCTGGGCCGAACCAACGCATGCCAGCACGGACGCGCTCGCGATTCCAATTTCTATTATATGTTTCGCTCATAAAATTTATCGTGTCCTTTACGTAGCGCGTAATATGTTCACATAAACAAAATAAATGCAACGTATTAGCTTGATAAGATGGGGCGAATATCATCATCTCAAACATTTGAGAGTTAGTTTTTCAAACAAGGCAATACACTGAATTGGAAGAGAGAAATAAATGAGTGAAAAAACAGCAAAAAAATATTCCCTGATTGTTCCAACGAGCATGGGGGTCCGGCTGACTCCCGTTAATTCACAGCCCTTTCATAGCAGCGATACATTCAAGATGCAGGCGACCAGTGCCGAGAGTAACGTGGCCAGTGTTGCTTCGTATTTGGGCCTGCCGGTTAAGGTGTTGACTTCGTTTGTTAAAGGCAGT
>JAUUYK010000187.1 GCA_030588285.1 Kiritimatiellales bacterium | reverse complement strand
GCTGGCGCAATGAACAAGGATTAGTGATTCCCCCTCGTATTATCGAACGACCGCCTTCTGCTGAATTACGCCCCGACCAAAAAGACACCGATTCACTTCCGCCCTACGAAGTGCTCGATCCCATTCTCGAAGACTATGTTGAAAACGATATGGGCATCGAAGGCTTAATTGCTAAAGGCTATGACGAGAAGATTGTCCGCCGTGTGGTGCATGCCGTGGAACTCACGGAATACAAACGCCGGCAATCCCCTCCCGGCGTAAAGATCACCCCGCGCTCCTTCGATCGCGATCGGCGGATGCCGATTGTGAACCGTTACCGAAACTAAGACGAATGACCACCGCGCCGTTTAATAACGGAGTTGTCGTCGGCCTCGGTAATTTTTTCTTGAATGTATAGCGGCTCAATTTTAATGGCATTTCCGATTCGTGTTGCCGGGCAAATATTTCGGCAGGCTCCGCAGCCCCGACACTTTCGCTGATTCACAACCGGCTTTGCAATTCCATCGCGACCCGTACGATGTTCAATGGCGTTATAGCCACAAAATTCATCGCAGGCCATACACTCTGTCCGATCTTCCCACGCCAGACAGGCTTCACGAATAATACTGGCGGTGGCCACTTTTCGTTGCTGTTTTTCATCCATCGTTAAATGCTGAATTGCACCCGTCGGGCAAACCTGCGAACAAGCATTGCAATACTGTTCACAATAGCTTCCATCGGTTTTATCGAAATCCATTTCAGGAATACAAAACTCCGCCACTCCGCCACTTTTACGCACCGTCAGAACCCCAGTTGGACATAGCCCTATGCAGGCATAACACCGAATACAGGTGGCCGAAAAATCATCCAAATCCTTTGCGCCGGGTGGCAGAACAGGACGCCGCTCTTTTATTGACCGCGCCACTTTTTTAAAAAGTACCGCGAAAGACGTTCCCAAAACTAGCCCCGCAAGCAGATCCCGACGACCCTGATTTATTTTCTTCTTCGTTTTCCGTTTGAGCTGAATGAGCTCCATAAAATAGCCGAGCGGACATAGCTTCGTGCACCAAAGTAGCGGCTGAAAAAGGCTTAATAACAACATCAGAGGAATCAGTGCGCCCGGAATCCACGCCATAACATGTACGACCCCTTGACTCATGGGAGCAATCCGCGTGAAGGTGGAAAGCGGATCCAGAAAAAGAATTAATGGCAATCCGGTAATCGATGCAAAAACGACAAACCAAAAAAGGACCCCTCGGATTTGCCACGGGAAAATTCGTTTCTTTTGGCTAAATTGCGACGGAATGGAATAGAGCGTTCCGAGTGGACAAATCCACCGACAAAAAAACGGCCCTTTCCACAGCGAAATACCAACGATGAGCAGAGCCGGAAGACTCCACACCAGCGAAATATACCACGCGCGATGCGCCAAGGCCGTTCCTAAAACCGCAAGCGGACTTAAGGCCGGAATTAAACGGGCGGCATAATCGGGCAAGGGGCCGCCGATCAGTAAAAATAGGGCTAGCCCCAAAATAAGAAGTCGTACTGCCCAACGAATCAACTTCCGATGGTGTTTAAAGAAAATCGGGGCCGCCATATTAACCGACTTCAATTTTATGGATGTTCATTTGGTCCTGTTCAATTACCCCGACCCCCATCTCTTCAGCGTAAGTCAGGTATTTTACCGCACGGGGCGAGTCGTGAAAAATTGAGGAGGCATAGGCATCGGCCGCAACCTGATCTTTAGACAAAATCAGGAGATTCGGATGCGTCAGTTCTTTTGCTGGGCCTTGGGGACCACTATCCATCATACACCGAGTGGCATCGATTATGGTCCAACTGGGTTTCATAAACGTCGAAAAATCAGCGATACATTGGTGCAGGTCGGTGCGATGCCAATAGCGGCGATCTTTAACAATTCCCATCCAATTTTTCATCCCCATCGTAAGCGTGGCTCCACCGTGATGCTTGGCCACAGGTATATTTACCACGGCATCGGCATCGAGAAATTCGCTGGCGACTTCTGCTGTCTTTAGTTTTTTTCCACCGGGGATATGAACTTCCCGAAAACTTTTCTGATGCGACTTTAGATCGATCATTTTACATTTATGCGCCTTGGCCACGGATTTTATTCCACTGCGTTCAAAAGCAATCTTGGCGCTGTTACACGGATGCTCGGGAAGAACAATTTCCTTCACCCCGCCCTTTTTTGCGGCTTCAATAAAAACATCCACCAAAATAGGATCGGTGTTGGCCCCTTCTTCCGGAGTTCGTGCCCAGCCCGCATTCACTTTTAATGCGAGCGTTTTTACCGAGTGCCCAAACCAGCCATTTTCTTTGATAATAGTCATGGCCTTTTGCATCAACTTTCGATTATCGGTTCCATGCAAAACCCACACATCCGTTTTTTCGTTCCCCACGAGCGCAGCAGATGTTTGAGTTGCGGTTAATGCGGCAGTGGTTCCGATGGTACCTATTTTAACAAAACCACGGCGGCTTGCGGATTCTGGATAGAGCGATTGCTTTTTCATGACGATCTCCTTTCCCTATATATGACGAAGGAAAACGAAAAATATCGATCTAATTTATTGATCCGGCCTTATTTATACGAAATATAACGTGAGTTATTTTCGAGAATTCGCAGGAAAGTATCAAAAGAAAATTACGATTAAAACGTCATATTTCCCTACAAATCTAAAAAGTTTTGCAGGAGTTTTTTGCCCTCGATGCATAGGATTGATTCTGGATGAAACTGAACGCCATGCACGGGATGTTCTTGGTGCTGAATGCCCATAATTTCGCCCTCGGCGGTCCATGCGGTAATCTTCAGGCTATCGGGTAATGAGTTACGCTCGACGATGAGCGAGTGATATCGGGTGGCATCGAACGGATTTGGTAGCCCTTTAAAAACACTCGCCCCTTCGTGAAACATCGGAGATGTTTTTCCATGCATCAGACGATCCGCCCGAACGACCTTACCGCCATAAACCTCGCCGATGGACTGATGCCCCAAACAGACTCCAAAAAGAGGCACGCGCGGCCCAAACTCGCGAATGATATCGCAGGAGATTCCGGCTTCTTTTGGCGTACATGGCCCTGGGCTAACGAGTACTTTTTCGGGATTAAGCGCAACGGCCTGCTC
>JAUUYK010000211.1 GCA_030588285.1 Kiritimatiellales bacterium | reverse complement strand
GGGCGACCACATCCACGATTTCAGTATGGCGACCCAGTTAGATCAATTTGAACAATCTGTGATCAACGCAAAATTTGAACACGCTAAGTAGAAGGTAAAATCATGGCGATAGATATTAAGCCCGACGAAGTTTCATCCATTTTAAAGCAGCAGCTCGAAGATTTCGACGGCCATGCAACGGCCTATGAAATTGGAACCGTGCTCAATGTTGGCGACGGCATTGCCCGCGTACACGGATTATCGAGGGTCATGTCCGGTGAACTCGTGGAATTTGCCAACGGCATGAAAGGCATGGCGCTCAACCTCGAAGAAGACAATGTGGGGATCGCCATTTTTGGAACCGATACTGGAATTAAAGAAGGCGACCAAGTTAAACGAACCGAAAGCATTGCATCGGTACCCGTTGGCGAAGGTCTCGTCGGCCGTGTGGTGGATGCGCTGGGCGAACCCATCGACGGCGGCCCGGCCCTGCAAAATGTGGAACGGCGCCAGATTGAAGTTAAAGCCCCCGGCATTATTGATCGGCAAGACGTTCACGAACCCATGCAGACCGGCATTAAAGTGATCGATGCCCTCACGCCAGTGGGCCGCGGGCAGCGCGAGCTCATTATTGGCGACCGCAAAACCGGCAAAACCGCCCTCGCCATCGACACCATCATTAACCAGCGCGGTGGAAACGTACACTGCTTCTATGTAGCCATCGGTCAGAAGCGATCCACCGTGGTTCAAGTTGCTGAATCGCTAAAAAAACACGGCGCAATGGAATACACCACCATCATCAGCGCCACCGCCTCCGACGCAGCGTCGATGCAGTTTCTCGCCCCCTTTTCCGGAACGGCGATGGCCGAGTATTATCGCGACAGCGGAAAACATGCCCTAATTATCTATGATGACCTAACCAAACAAGCGCAGGCCTACCGTCAGCTTTCATTGCTCCTGCGCCGCCCGCCGGGGCGCGAAGCCTATCCCGGCGATGTATTTTATCTACACTCCCGCCTGCTCGAACGCTCCGCCAAAATGAGCGATGAAAAAGGGGCGGGCAGCCTGACGGCGTTGCCGATTATTGAAACGCAGGATGGCGATGTTTCGGCCTATATTCCAACGAACGTGATTTCGATTACCGACGGCCAGATTTTTCTCGAGTCCGACCTATTTAACTCCGGGCAACGTCCCGCAATTAATCCCGGTCTGTCGGTCTCGCGTGTGGGCGGCGATGCCCAGATCAAAGCCATGAAACAGACCGCGGGAACCCTCCGGCTTGACCTCGCGCAGTATCGCGAGCTCGCGGCCTTTTCCCAGTTTGCCTCCGATCTCGACGAATCAACCCGCAAGCTGTTGGAGCGCGGGCAGCGTCTAATGGAAATCATTAAGCAGGGCGTAAATGTTCCGATCGAAGTGGCCAAGCAGATTGTCATCATTTTCGCCGGGACCAACGGATTTCTCGACGATATCCCCGTGAAAGAAGTCGGCCGTTTTGAGGAAAAACTAAACGATGCGTTGGATTCCCGCTACGTGGATATCCTTAAAAAAATCAAAGCAGAGCAGAAGCTAAGCGACGAACTGAAGGCCGAAATAGAAACGGCTCTCGAAGATTTTAAACGAACGTTCGAGGCCTAGATTTTCCGGTAGAAAAATATGGCAAGCATCAAAGAATATAACCGCAAGATCACCAGCCTCAAAAACACGGTGAAGATTACCCGAACCATGAAAATGGTCTCGGCCAGCAAGCTGCGTCGGGCTCAAGAAGCAGAAACCCGGGCACAAGCCTATGCGCATGAGGTGAACAACCTGATTTTCCGTATTGCGGAATCGGTTGAACAGGAGATGCACCCCTTGCTGATGCCCCGAAAACAGGTGCAAAAGGTGCTGCTATTGGTCTTCTCCTCGGACAAAGGGCTCTGCGGTGGGTTTAACAACAACCTGATCAAATTCGTGGGCAAAAAAACCAAGGAACTCGGAGAGGCCGGTAAAGAGGTTCGCCTAGCTTTTTGCGGGCGGCGCGGGCACCTTGCTTTCACAAAGCACACCCCTGCTTTTAAAAACTATCCCGGTGTAACCGCAGCACCCCATTCGCGCGATGCCTCAGAAATTTCGGAAGAGATGATCGCGGCCTTTTCCTCGGGTCAGTTCGATGAAGTGCACACGATTTATAACCACTTTGTCAGCCCGCTTTCGCAAGTGCCGCAGATGGATCAATTGATTCCTCTACCGATGACCACCCTCGAAGATCACGATCAAGTCGAGACCATCAAGGTGGACGATTTTATTGCGGAACCGCCGCTGCCCAAGTTGCTGAGTCGACTCATTCCCAGGCTCGTGGTCTTTAAAATCTACTACGCCCTGCTCGAAAATGCGGCCGGGGAACACGGCGCACGTATGACCGCCATGGATAGCGCAACCACCAATGCCAGTACCATGATTGATGAATATACGCTATTGCGTAACCGCGCTCGACAGGCGGCCATTACCACAGAATTGATTGAAATTATTTCGGGAGCCGAAGCGTTGTAAGCGCCGACCGTTCCACTTTTGAAGAACAGAACTTTAAGTGAGTTGAGTAGTAGTGAAACAGGAGAAGGTTT
>JAUUYK010000089.1 GCA_030588285.1 Kiritimatiellales bacterium | reverse complement strand
GTAAATATCCGCGCACTGATATTTACCATCAACTTTGCATCTCCTGATCGGCACAATTGTATCATCTCCGCCGAGAGCAACAAAAACAGTCCCTTTATTGGCTACATAATCCTGAATACATCGTCTAATTTGTTGTGGAGTATCGTGACCTGTATACTTACTTTCGATCCATTCAACGGTAATAACTTCAGCAGTTGAGATGTTTTCATTCACACTTATTCTATGCGTGGCCAGAGCTTCAAATGAATTCGTCAAAGAAGCGCTTGTAATAATAAGATAATCACAACCAGGACTCACATCTCCTTCACTTAAAACGGCGCGCTCCGGCGCAAAATCTTCTGGATTTGCAACTTGGCTTTTTAGTAGATCCTTAAATGTTTTTGATTGTCGAAGTGGGACGCTATTCAAAGAACGGACTGCGAGAACTGCGGGTGTTTCGTACGACAATGTCACCGTTATTTTTGCGGCAAAAAACAACTCTTTGGTTGATGGTATATATCGTACGGGGTTCAGTCTTAGGGTAACAAACCGATAGCCCCGCATCGTATATACCTTTCCCAAAAGGGCATTTTTAGCCGGGAATTTTTCAGAGGAAGAGTAGATTGCAGGATCAGGGTCGGTCCATTCGAACGTTTCAGCTTCATTGGTCGGAACAGCTTGCTGAACCGGGTAAATATTTACATTGTTCCTGATTATCTTTTCGTCAGCAACGTATGAAATTTTGGAAATCGTTGCACCCTCGGGCAGTAAAACTTTTACATATTTTTCGGGTAATTCTGGGGATCCATGCAAATTGCTAGAAATAGCACATCCTTCCAGCTGAACTCGGGTGTATTGCCCTTCCGTATTAAATTTCAATTGGGAGGCATCAAAATCAAAAGAAAGTTCCTTCTCAGCCGCGTTAAGGTTGAGATTGAATGCGCAAGTGAGTGCGACCGTAAGATAAACCCATGTTACTTTCGAAATACCAGTTAGACGTTTCATAAAAAACCCTCCTACGCTTAGGTTACGTATTGTTCTATGTATCATAATTTTAATCCTATTATTAAAATAGTTGTTGAACCGCACAAAATCTACCCAACGAGTTGTATCGCATAGCTTTCCGTTTGTCAAATAGGTTTAAAAACAGCGAAAGGGAGAACGGAAATGAGTAGCCGCCCTACCTTCTCCTTGTTGGTTTATTTTCCATTTTCTTGAAAGGCTTCTTCGAGGCGTTGGGCCGATATTTTTCGAGGGGTTTTAATTTCGGGGGCAAATCGATTGATCCGAAATTCTTCGAGTAGCATAGCGAGTTCGAGTAGATCGTGGGCGGAAGAAATATCTTCATTTGCTAAGAGCATTTCATTCAGTCGATTTTGGAAGGGTTCGACTTCTTCGAGTTTTTTGAGATCGGCCTGCGGTTTATTTTGTGCGCGTTGAATGCGTATGAGCATGGCTTTTAAATAGCGCGGATAGCGGTCGAAAATATCGAGTGTTTGTAAAAATCCGGGGCGGAAAAGAAATTCCAACTGCATTTCGAGGTCGTGTAGTGAATCGAACTCTACAGAGGTAAGGCGGCCGAGGGCGTCAACAATTTTTGCCCGTTGTTCGAGTAGATCTTCGAGGGCTTCGCTTTGTTCTTCGGCCGATTCGTAGAGCGTGGTTCGGGCTTCTTTGGAGCGGAGCTCGAAAGTTTGAGCATCGCGGATTTCATATTTTGAATCTTCGGTTAGAGCATCAAAAATGGCGGCGTCGAAATAGTCGGTGAGGAAATCGCTATCGATAGCGGAGAGCGTTAGTTGCAGAGTAGGGGTAAGCGGCGGGCGCTTTTCATCGTAGCGAATTTGGTCGGCTTGTTGGATCCGGAAGAGTTGAACGAGTCCGGCGCGGTGTGCGTGCTGGGCGGTAATGGGACTGGTGTAAACTTTTCGTCCAACACCGGCGGCTTCAGCGGAAAGTACGGGATAGCCACGGGTTTGGTGGCGGTCGTTGCTGCAAATAAATTCAGGTAGTGCATCGCCGGGCCAAACTTTCTGTGGCGAAAGAATCCATTTGGCGAAGGCCATTTCAGCGGTGCTACGGTTGGCGTTTAAGCGGTGTTCGGCGGAGAGGGTGGAATGAATGCGGATGATTTCTTCCCCGTCGGTTTCGATAACTTTCATGCGCAGGAATTCGGGCAACGATTTCTCATCGAAGTCGGAAGCATCGACGGGAAGTTTAAACTCGTGTTGCAGGAATTCGGAGAGGGACTCGAGCAGAGCTTGATCGCGCGGAGTATCAGATTGTACAAATTTTGCAGCGGCGTGGTCGATGGGCGAAATGGGGGTCCGCAGATTTTTGGGGAGAGTGCGTAGGAGGCGGCTGGTTTTTTCTTCGAGCCAACCGGGGACGAGCCAGTCAGGCCCCCAGTCGGGCAGAAAGGCTAGTTTATTGGTGGGGCAAACGATGGCAATGCCGTCAAGTTCTTCGCCAGGTTCAAAGGTGTAGATCAGCGGAAACTCTTCGTGGTGAAAAGTCAGTTCGTCGGGATAGCTTTGCAGGGTGATGGGGCTGGTCTGCGGATATATGGCATCGGCCATGCGCATGGCGATTCGGGCTTTCGAGGAACGAATCCATTTTTCTAGCGTTTGAACGGAAAAAACGTGTTCCGGCAAAACGGTTTGAAAATGTTCGAGAATAGCTTCGGAATCGAGTAGGGATCCGGGGCGTCGGATCTTTTCTTCTAACCCGTGAATATCATCGAGCATGCGTTGATGGAGTCGAAGCCATCCGCCGTGTGTGGTGAGGTTTCCGGGCGCAATTCCGTCTTGAATGAAGATTTTGCGGGCGGCTTCGGGATCGATCGGGCCGAAGTGAACCTGCCGACCATGGAGCAAGGTGAGCCCGCCGGAGACGATCGATTCTTTGGCATAGACAAAGCCTTTCTCGGCATTCCACTCCGGATTTTTATAGACGGCTTTGCAGAGGTGTGGCGCCACATCTTCAAGCCACTCCGGTTTAACTTCGCCGACGATACGGGCGTAGAGTTTGGTGGTTTCCACTAAGGAGAAGGTGAGTACCCACTCCGGCGGTTTTTTAAAAAGACCGGAGCCGGGAAAGATAAAAAATTTGCGATTACGTGCGGCGGTAAATTCCCGATCCTCGCCTTTTAAGCCGATATTGGCAGGAAGCCCGGCGAGCAAGCTTCGGTGGATTAAGTCGTAATGGCCGATCTGTTTTTCGGAGTTATATTTCCACCCCAAATCGCGGACAGTGTTGCGCAAGTCTTTCCAGAGATTGGTCCATTCAATTACGCGGCGGTAGTTGATGAAATTTTGTTTGCAGAGTTTGCGCAGTTTTCCGTGCGATCCGCCATGGCCGCGCTCCTCTTCAATAAAGTTCCAGAGGTTGAGAATGGTGATGAAATCGGATTGGGGGTCGACCCATTTCTTGTGGGCGAGATCGGCGGCTTCGGCCTTTTCAGTCGGGCGTTCGCGGACATCCTGAATGGAGAGGAAGCTCACGAGAATTAAAACGTCGGGCAGAGCCCCTTCGTTATGCGCCTGCACAATCATACGGGCGAGGTGAGGATCAGTCGGAAAGGCGGAAATATCGCGACCGAGCTTGGTCAATTTACGGGCTTCGTCGATGGCGCCAATGTCCTGCAGCGCTTTGTATCCTTCGCGTACGAGGGCGGGTTGCGGCGGATCGATCAGCGCAAACTGTTCGATGGGCGGAAGACCGAGCAAATCCATTTGGAGAATGACACCGGCGAGGGACGATCGGCGAATTTCGGGATCGGTATATTGGGCACTATTTTCGAAGGTTTCTTTGTCGTAGAGAAAAATGCAGATGCCATCCGTCACGCGGCCGCAACGCCCGCGCCGTTGTCGGGCACTGGCTTGCGAGACCTGTTCAATTTGCAACCCCTGCACTTGGGTGCGCGGATTAAAGCGACTCAGTCGAACCTGCCCGGAATCGATAACATAGTGAATGCCCGGAATGGTAATGGAGGTTTCGGCAACGTTGGTGGCCAAAATAATGCGCCGCCGTCCGCCGACTTTAAAAACGCGTTGTTGCTCGGCCATGCTGAGCCGTCCGAAAAGGGGTAGCACCTCGGTATTTTTAAAGTGTTGGCCATCCAGTTTTTTGGTGGCGTCTTTAATCTCGCGTTCACCCGGCAGAAAGATGAGCACATCACCGTCGTCATCGACATCGGAAATCCAACGCATAGCGCGGAGAATGTGGTTCGAAAGCTCTTCGTCTTTGCCGGGCGGGAGGAAAAAATCTTCGACGGGATAGGTGCGGCCTTCCACCTCAATCACCGGAGCGTCATTGAAAAAGGCGGAAAAACTTTGGGCATCGAGCGTGGCCGAGCTGATGATGATTTTGAGGTCGGGCCGCATTTTTGCGAGGTTTTTAAGATAGCCGAGCAGAAAGTCGATGTTCAGACTGCGCTCATGTGCTTCGTCGATAATGATGCAGTCATATTGTTGAAGGTGGCGGTCACGCTGGGTTTCAGCGAGCAGGATGCCATCGGTCATAAATTTAATGACCGTTTCGTCGCACGTTTGATCATCGAACCGAACTTGACAGCCAACGCCTTTGCCATAGTCGGTTCCCATCTCTTCGGCCACGCGCCGGGCCATGCCGGTAGCGGCCAATCGACGGGGCTGGGTGACGCCAATCCGTCCGAACTTCCCGGCACCGGCCTCGCGGGCAATTTTCGGAAGCTGGGTCGTTTTCCCCGATCCCGTCGTGCCACAGACGATCACAATTGAATTCTCTTGAATCAGTTTTTGGATCTCCGCACGTTTTCCGGAGATCGGCAGATTTTCGGGATAGTTGAGTTCCAACTTAACACCCGCGCGTTTTTGTGCCCGTTCCTCCGCCTTGGAATAAATATCCTGTAATTTGGCAACCAGTTTATCGCTGGGTTTTTGATCATGAATGCATTGACGGATCCGACGCATTAGACCGTTTAAATGCCCGCGATCGCGTAGCAACAAGTCGGGGAGCGATTGTTTTACGGTGTGCAGAATTTCTTTTATTTCAAGCTGATTCATAAGAGCGGGAAAAGGTACCACCCACATGCAAAAGGGCAAGCATTTGAACTGGAATGAACGTATTTTGAGTAATGGATTTTTAAGGGTAACAAGCATTCTGCCCCCTTATTAATCGTCCTTATCCACAGATTACGCGGATTAATCAGATTTTAAATCCGCGTAATCGGTGAAATCTATGGATTAAAATGCCCCGTTTAATTCAGTTCATCTCCTCTCCGTGGATCAAGCGACGAGGGCGTCGCTTCTACGAGATATTCTTGACCGATAAAACTTCCACAAATCCTGTTTCACCCGTGTTTGTTGAAGGTGTTTCTGATTTCAAAGAACTGTCAATCC
>JAUUYK010000069.1 GCA_030588285.1 Kiritimatiellales bacterium | reverse complement strand
ATCGAAGTGTTCCCGGTGGGGCAGGCGAGTTTTGCTGTCCGGGTTGTGCGGCCGTTTACACGATTATCGGGAAGATGGGATTGGATGGTTCCGAACGCGATGAACGCATTGCACAACTCCTCGAAGGCGTTTTTCCCGGTGGAGAAGAATCGACCGATACGGATCCCGAAATAGAAAATGGGCAGGAACTTTGCTTCCTTGTTGGCGGCATGGTTTGCCCGGCTTGCTCCTGGTTGGTGCATAGCAGCCTTGGAAAACTTCCGGGCGTTGGAAACGTTAATCTCAACTTTATTGCCGAAACCTGCACCTTGACCTTCGATCCGATGGCGATTGGAAAAGATAAAATCTATTCCAACATAGAAAAACTAGGCTATAAATTTTACGAAGGCGAAGATGCCAAGCGTGATGGAGTCGACTACTTTCGATTTGGTGCGGGTTGGTTTTTCGCGCTGAATAATATGATGCTCTCGTTCGTCGTTTATTCCGCCGAAAGCTGGGATGTGCCGTACGGCATGCAATTGACCTGTTCAATTTTGCTGGCCTTATTTGGCACGCTCGTTCCTCTTTATGCCGCAAAAACAACCATGATCATTGGTTTCCGGCAAATCGTTATGCGTCAGTTTCGTATGGAAAGTTTAGTGGTGCTCTCGACTACATCGGCCTGGATTTATTCCGTTTATTCCATGATTACGGGTAATTTTGCGCATCTCTACTTTGATGTGGTTGCTCTGCTATTGATGTTGATTGAGACAGGAAATCTTATTTCAGGGAGTTTTTATAAAAAATTGAGCCGACGAGTGAGCTCGCTTTCATGGCAACTTCCCAAAAAGGCCCGCGTGGAAGGCGATGACTATGCCGCGGTTGATGAGCTGGAACCCGGGCATGAATTTATTGTGCTTCGTGGAGAATTTGTTCCAACCGATGGGGTTTTGATGGAAACAGCCGAGTTTGACTTCAGCTTGATTACGGGGGAATCGCACGGCGTATCGTTGGGGCAGGGGCATTATGTGGGTGCTGGTGCAAAACTACTGACCGAAACGGCGCGACTTTCGGTTCCGGCGGGCGGGAGGAGTAACCTCATTCAAAAAATCGTCGATAGCACCATTGAAGCGTTCAATACCCGCAAGGAACAACTCTCGTTTGGCGATCGAATTAGCCAGTATTTTGTTCCGATCGTCGTCGCTATTTCCCTCGTGGTCTTGGTGGGGAATTTGTTGTGGGGCGATCGCAATGCCGCGATTATACGAATGCTGAGTGTATTGATTGTGGCCTGCCCCTGTGCGTTTGGAATTGCCGAACCACTGGTGCTTACCGCCGCGATTGAAAAAGTGCGCCGATTGGGAATCCAAATTTTTAATGGGGCCGTTTTGGCGCTTAAACCGTCCGTAATTGTATTTGATAAAACGGGAACACTGACCCGAGGTGCGCCGGCGGTGCATAAAATTGTTTGGCTGACCGAACGCAATCAAGCGCATCTAGATATTTTGGCATCGTTGGAAAATGGAATTGAACACCCGATCGCCCGCGCGTTGGTTTCGGTCGGGAAACCGCGCACAGTTACGGAGCGAACCATTGCGCGGACGGTGGTTTCGGCTAAGGTGGATGGGCATCATTATCTGGCCGGAAATACCAATCTTTTTCCGAATGTTGGAATTCCGCCGGACTTGAAGCAATCAACGATTGTGCTATTCGGCACTGCCGAGCAGTGCTTTCTGATGGTTGGCTTGAAAGATACTTTACGCGATGAATCAAAAGCGCTGATCGCCAACCTGAAAAGCTGCGGCGTTAAACCGTATATTTTTTCTGGCGATCGGAAGGCGGTGGTTGAGCAGGTGGCGCATGAGCTGGAGATCGGCGACTACTTTGGCGAAATGGGAAGTGGTGAGAAACAGCAAGAGATTGCTGCACTGCAAGCGCAGGGGAAAGCCGTTATGATGGTTGGCGATGGAATCAATGACGCGCAGGCACTCGCTTCATCCGATTTCGGCTTGGCTGTATTTTCCGGGCAGATTCCTGCAAAGATGAGTGCGGACGGCGTTTTCATGGTTCCTGAAATTGGAAAACTGCGCGACCTTCCATTTATGCAACGCAAGGTGCGCCATAAAATTCGGCTGAATTATGGCTGGGCATTTTTGTATAATATCGTCGGTATGTTTCTGGCTGGAGTCGGATGGCTTTCGCCGAAATACTGCGCGGTTGGAATGGTCTTTTCTAATTTGGTGGTCATTTTTAATTCGATGGTGGGAATGGGCTTGCCGGAAGAAAAACAGCCGGATTCTTAGGGCGTATCCTCACGTTCTATTTCATCGTGGTCTTCGTTGGGGAACGATCGGGGCGCTGTTTTTTCTTCCAACGGCAGGGAAATCCGCCTATATTTTTTGCTTTTAAGTTTTAACTTTTGGACGATTTTATGGAACAGAACGCTATATACAAAGGGAATCTCATGTTTAAGGCCGCAACGGGAACGACATTTGCAGTTGCTTCAGGCCTTTCCTTTTTCTTTCTCTGCATGATCCTGCCGTTGGTGGGGCCTGCCGGAAGCCGGGTTGAACATGCGGGGCAGAATCAAGCGGCCTTTCTTTCGGTCTTACTGGTTACCTTTGTTTTGGCGGCTTTATCGGCCTTTTCAAAAATGGGCCGCCGCAAAATCGATGGATCACCGCTTCCAAAGATATCGTTTGGGTTATGCGCATTATGCGTTCTGACGTTTATTATTCAGCTATCCGGTGGGTTTGCTATCTAAAGGATGTCGTCCTCTAATCGGCAAATTTACAGGCAATATGTTTCCACTTGCACTTCGTCTGAATCGAGTTGCCCATGGAAATTTCGATCGCCGCACATGGGGCAATTTCCGGTCGGCTTTCTATATTCCAGCGTCTCTTCCAGCGGCGAGTTGCAGTCGGGGCAAAAATGATCAAGGATCCGCTCTTCCACGTCGCCTTCTTTAAGGGAGAATAGGGCGTTGCATTCACCACACTCATAAAGCTTGGTCGGAGCATCCGTTTTCTCATCCGATTGGTCGGCATAGCCATAAAATTCGATGTCACAGCTTTGGCACGTCAGTGCTTTTCTATTCACGAGGAGCGATTGTATTTCCATTTTATTTTCTCTTTTAGGGTTAACCCACGGACTCAGAATCTGTTTCTTCTTTGAAGAGTAAAGGGGAAGGGGGGGTAAAAACAAACCTTGAGTTGGGCGGGTGATCTTCTATCCTTTCCGCAATGAAAAAAATTGGTGTCATTGTAAATACGAAACGGCCGCGGGCAGAAGGCATTTTTGCGGAATTGCGCCGGTTAGCCGAGGGCTATGGATTTAAGCTCTATACCGAAAATAGGGCGATGGCCGAGGTGCTGGGGGGCGAGCATATTCCCATTGAAACCTTTGGAAAAACGGTGGACCTGGTATTGGCGATGGGAGGCGACGGAACCGTACTCTACACCGCGCGGGCACTCTATGGCTCCGATGTACCCATCATAGGAATTAATTTGGGTAGTCTCGGCTTTTTAACCAGTGTCAGCGATTCGGAAATGGCGCGCGGTTTGGAAGCGATTGCAAATGAACGGTGTGAGATTGCTGAACGAGAAATGGCCGTGTGCCGAATCTTTAAAGGCGACGAGCTCGTCGGTGAAGAGCAGGCCCTTAACGATATTGTATTGGGGTGGGGCGGTTCCTCGCGGATTATTACACTCAACCTTTCGATCGACGATGAATCGGTCAGCTCGTTTATGTGCGACGGCATCATTGTATCGACGCCGACGGGGAGTACCGGCCATTCCCTTTCCGCCGGAGGTCCGATTTTACACCCCGGGGTCGCCGGTTTTGGAATTAATGTGGTCTGTCCGCACACGCTTAGTTCTCGGCCCTTAATCGTGCCAAGCGCGAGCCAAATTAAAATTGAATTGAGCCACGCCGTTAAGGAGCTGATTTTATCCATCGATGGCCAAGACGACTATAAAGTGCAGCAGGGCGATCGAATTGAAATTCAAAGAAGCCCGAGCAAGGTGCGGTTCCTACAACTACCGGGACATAGCTATTTTTCAGTCCTCGCCAAGAAACTCCATTGGCGCGGATCAAGTCTCTAACGATTAAGCCGCTCGCATGAAAAGTTGGATTCAAAAATTAAAGTTGAGGCTCCCTGCCATTTTTCTGCTACTTGGAACGGTGCTTTTCTGGAGTCAATACGATCGCTACGAAGTAACAGGGCCCCCTTTGCTGAATTCTCCTTCGCTTGCCGATGCCTCGCGCGTGCGGGGCGACGCTTCCGAAGAAACCAACGGACATTTTGTGCTGAACGTTCCCTCGGGCGGAAAAACGGCCAGTTTAAGCATTCGAATGCCGAACGCTGCCGACCATTTGATGGTTCGGGTGAGCGGACGCATTAAAGTAACGGATGTGAAAAAAGGGAAGCATCCGTGGAGCTGTTCCCGAATATTGCTCTTACAATATGATGCAAAAAATCGAGGGATCTCGGCGGATCACCAAGTCGTTTCAGAGCGAGGTACCACGGACTGGATGTGGCAGGAAGAGGTGTTTTATATTGCTCCCAAAGCGAAGAATGTGGATGTGATTATTCAGCAGAACGGACGGTCGGGAACGGCCGAGTTTGATCAACTGAAGGTGGATCCCGTTAAATTTCGGTCTACATTTTTGGGGTGGAGGATCATTTTTGCGGGGCTATGGATCGGTATGGCCGTTCTCTTTTATCGCCGCAGTCGATTGGATTGCCGAAAACTGCGTATTTTAATTCTATTAAATGTACTCGCCATTTTAATGGGCGCACTGATGCCGGGCGAATGGATCTCGGATACAACCGATAGACTAAAAAAAGTCATGGAAAAAACAGTAGAAAAATCAAAAAAGGCACCTTCGCCGGGTTCTAAAAAATCGCCGAAAGAAAACCCACCGAAAGAAAAAATACGGGAGAGTCATCAGATAGACTCCTTTAATGATTTGGTGGGCAGTACCCATCAAGTAGGGCACTTCCTTCTTTTTGCATCGCTTTGCTTGTTGGTCTATTGCTCTGCAGCACTCGAAGATCAGCACCCCATCTATTTTATAAAGGTCGCATTCGATTTACTTTTGTTTTCCGTCATCACAGAAGCACTCCAATATTTAACGATGGATCGAACGCCTGGTTTTTCCGATTGGTTAACGGATGTTTACGGCATGATTTCGGCCTTTTTTGTTTTTTTGATGGTTCTTGTCCTTCGCCGGTTATTTTTAATATTTAGGCGGAAAAAATCAGGATTTCGACCTTAATTATTTGGGAAAATTGGTGCAATTGCGGGGAGCGTACTCACATCGACGCTTTCCATCCAGCGGCGCAAGGCATACCAGCCGTCAAAACCAGCTACAGATTTAATGTATTGGTAGCCATCGCCATAGTCTGGATCGGTGGACTCTTCAATGCGGTGCAGTTCGTCCAAATAGTTTCGGCGGCGGCAATATTCGGCGGCGGCCTCTTGGCAAATTCCTTCCTGCACCCAAAGCGGAGCATGGTTTAGCCGAGGAAAATGTTCGTGGATGAGATCGTGCATAAGTTCGTGTACCGCAGCGACTCGAAAATTTTCATCGTGGAGGTGGCCGACGATATAGATGGTTTCTGGCGGATCGGCGGAACTCTTTTTCCATTGCCCGAATAGCCCTTTTTTGACCATTAAAATTTGCCGGCTATAGAGTCCACGAATGGAGACCGGTTTGTCGGTTTTTCGGATTGATTTGGACTGTTGCTGCATGGTCGTCAGGTCAATCAATTCTAATTTTGGGACGGTTTTTAGTTCGAGCGAGGTCCATGCCTGTAGATGGCGCAAGGATCGCTCGTAGTGTTTCTGCGCCATTTTTTGCGAGGTGACGGACCAGCGCTT
>JAUUYK010000154.1 GCA_030588285.1 Kiritimatiellales bacterium | reverse complement strand
GTGACGGTTGACTCCGGCCCCATGCATATGGCCTCGGCAACAGGCACGCCATGCCTGGCCATTTTTGGGCCAACGGACCCTCAGCGGGTTGGGCCATACGGGAGCCAGCATCGGGTGGTACGAAATTCCACCGTTCGGGACTATTCAAAGCAGGATCTTGAAAGTATTCGCGAAGTTAAAGTGGATGATGTGGTTCAAGCCGCAAGGGACATGTTGAAACATGAAATTTCAGGATTATGACGCCTTCATTTTTGATCTAGATGGAACGCTGATCGATTCGGGGAAATATCATTCAAGAGCTTTCGCCGATGCCGTGTTTGAATATAGCGGACATGTGCTGACTCCGGCCGAGTTGTTGGAATTTTTTGGCATGCATAGCACCTGGTTTGCTGGAATTTTAAACGAACGCTATGGCTTGTCGCTGGACCCCGAACAGATTCTTGCTTTCAAACGAAATCGAGTGAAAGAAATTTTTGTGGCCGAACCGTTCTCCGGCGCGCGGGATTTTTTGGAACACTGGAAAGGAAAAAAACCGTTGGCCTTGGCCTCAAATTCGCCGTTGAGTTTTGTGGAACCTGCGCTTTATGAAGCAGACCTGATTGATTTCTTCGATGTGATCATCACCTCAGACGAGGTGACTCAGAGAAAACCGCACCCCGAAATTATCGAGATCGCGGCAAAAAAACTAAACGTTAGCACCTCGAAAATACTGGTCTTTGAGGATCAGATTGTGGGAATTGAAGCGGCACAGGCCGCGGGCGCAAACGTGGTGGCCGTGGACAACAATCAACCCATGAACAATCCCATCGATATTGTAGTGCATAGCTGGGCAGAACTACTTAACCTTTCGGAGATATTTTGAACCCCCAACTTTTAGTTTTTGATTTAGATGGAACCTTGATTGATTCGCGCGCGGATCTCACGGAGAGCATTAACCACATGCGCAAGCAGTACGAACTTGATCCACTCCCGCTTGACGTGGTGTGTGGCTACATCGGGAACGGTGACCGGCTATTGGTGGAACGATCGTTGCAGGGAGCACCGGTGGATTTGAACGAGGCCGTTCAGATTAATATGGATTACTATTTAGCGCACACCACAAAACAGACCACGATATATGACGGCGTGATCGAAGGAATACCGGCCTTGGTTGCGGCGGGGCATCAAATTGCATTGCTCACCAACAAACCCGGAGAACCGAGCCGGGAGATTCTACACCATTTTGGATTGAGCACTTATTTTAGCGTGATTTTAGGCGGCGGCGATGTTGACCAGCTTAAACCCGAACCCGATGGAATTTTCGAATGCTTGACGCAGTTGGGGGTCGAGCCCACTAATGCCTGGATGATTGGCGATCACTACACCGATCTCGCGGTAGCAAAAAATGGCGGCATTAAGAGTGGCTTTGTTCGCTACGGTTTTGGCGAGGAACGGGGGTATAAACCCGATGCATATTTTGCTTCGTTTTCAGAGTTGGTCGAGTACTTTGTCTGATCTATGAAAACATACCTTTCCGAAATATTTAGTTCTGTGCAGGGCGAAGGTCCCTATGTTGGGGAACGCCATCTGTTTGTACGCTTTTGCTCCTGCCATCGGTCGTGCATTTTTTGCGATACCAATACGGAGCGAACCGAGACCGTTCTGCTTGAAAAAGATTCAGGGTCTGGCGTGTTTGATCAGATTCCAAATCCATTGTCGGCCGAAGACGTTTTAGACTGTATTCGCGAAGTCGATAAAAAGAAAAATAACCGTCGAATTGCGCTGACCGGTGGCGCGCCCTTATTGCAATCGCACTTTCTGAAAGATCTGTTGCCTTTGCTGGTTGGCGACGGCTACAGCATCTATCTCGAAACCGCAGGCGATCTTCCGCAACAGCTAGAAACGATTATCGAATGGGTGGATATTGTGGCAATGGATGTGAAGCTTTCAAGCGTCACGAAAGAGCCCAATACATTCCCCGAACATTGGCAGTTCTTGGAAATATGTCGCAATTACAACGTCGATGTCTTCACTAAATTGGTGCTCTCCGCAGAAACCGATGAGGCCGAATTGCTGGAAGCCGTTAACGGAATCAAAAAAGCCGGTGGCGAAAATACACTGGTCGTTATTCAGCCCATGAGTAAAGCGGAAAAAACCGACGCCATTCCAACCGGCGAGCAACTGTTGCGTTGGCAGGATAAAGTGGCCGACATTCTGCCGAATGTCCGCGTAATTCCGCAGACCCATTAAATGATGGAAATGCTCTAAATGGCTAACACGCAAAAAAAAGCGGTGGTTTTACTCAGTGGCGGACTCGATTCCGCCACCGTAATGGCGATGGCCAAAACCGCCGGATTTGAACTTTATGCCATGTCGTTTAGCTATGGCCAACGGCACATCGTTGAACTCGATTGCGCCGCCGAACAAGCGGAACGCGGGGCCAAAGAATTTAAAGTCGTCGAGATTGATCTACGCACCTTCGGCGGTTCGGCACTGACGGCGGATATTGAGGTGCCGAAATATGACGCGGAAGGGACCCATCCAGACGACGTTCCCATCACCTATGTTCCGGCGCGCAACACCATCTTTCTTTCCTACGCACTCGCCTGGGCCGAGGTGCTCGGCGCGTATGATATTTTTATTGGCGTAAATGCGCTCGACTACAGCGGCTATCCCGACTGCCGTCCCGAATTTATTGCGGCCTACGAAACCATGGCCAACCTCGCCACCGTCGCCGGGGTGCAAGGTCAAAAACTGACGATTCACACGCCATTAATTAATCTGACCAAAGCCGAAATTATTCAACAGGGATTGAAGCTCGGCGTTGACTATGCAAAAACCACGAGTTGCTATGACCCCGCCGCCGATGGGCGCTCCTGCGGACATTGTGATTCGTGCCTACTCAGAAAAAAAGGATTCAGCGATGCGGGTTTAAGTGACCCGCGCTCGTATGTTGAGGGTTAAAACCATGCCGAAAATGAAAATTTCAAAAGAATTTAAATTCGATTCAGCTCACTGGCTACCGAAAGTTCCGCCCACGCATAAATGCGCTAACATGCACGGGCATACCTACATTGTTGAAGTTCATCTGGAAGATGAACTGGATCCCGAACTGGGCTGGGTTTTAGATTTTAACGACCTGCGGAAGCACGTTGATCCGTTGATTGATCAGCTCGATCACAAGGTCTTAAACGAAATTTCCGGACTAGAAAACCCCACGGCAGAATACCTAGCGCTTTGGCTGTGGGATAAGCTTAAACCGAACCTGCCGCAACTGGCGCAGGTGATTGTGAAAGAAAATCCCACGAACGTCTGCATCTATTCCGGCGACTAGGCCTCGGCTGAATCAATCTTCACGGCCGATGTAATACCGCCGCGCGCGGTGAAATCGCCGTTCACCACCAGACGTCGTGGTTTTAGGGTTTGCTCGAGATCGGTATAAATCCGATTAACGATTTCTTCGTAAAACGTGCCCGTTTGGCGGAAGGAGAAGAGGTAGAGTTTAAACGACTTGCTCTCTACGCACAGCTCGCCGGGAATATATTCCACCGTAATCGTCGCAAAATCGGGTTGTCCCGTGATTGGACAGAGCGAAGTAAATTCCGAGGTTTCGAACTTGATCCAATAATCGCGCTGCTGGTTTGCATTTTCAAAGGTTTCCAACTTGGCTTCGTCTGGCGAAGTGGG
>JAUUYK010000037.1 GCA_030588285.1 Kiritimatiellales bacterium | reverse complement strand
TCCTCCTTCTTGAAAAGAGCGCAAATTATCGGCTAATTAATCAGTAAGTGTAATTGTCGTTGGCTGGTAAATGTAATTGTCGCTGGCCACCTTATCCACAGATTACGCGGATTACACTGACTTTTAATCCGCGTAATCAGTGAAATCTGTAGATTAAAACTACCCCCCCCTCCAATCGCCCGCTTAATCCAGCTTATTTCCTCTCCGTGGATCAAGCGACGAGGGCGTCGCTTCTACGAGATAATCTTGCACCGAGAACCCGCCATCAAAGCAGTGTTAAGCCTATTTCTTCAGTCGCTCGGCGAGGGTTGTGGTGCGGTCGCGGGATTCAGCGCGGGTAACGGCTAGATTCAACGCCTTTTTTGTGCCGAGTAAAATGACGAGTTTTTTGGCGCGGGTAATGGCGGTGTAGATGAGGCTGCGTTGTAGCAAAACATAGTGCTGGGTATGCAAGGGGATGAGTACGCAGGGATATTCACTACCCTGACTCTTGTGGATGGTAATGGCATAGGAAAGTACTAGTTCGTCCAACTCCCGAAAGTCATACATAACCGTTCGACCGTCAAATTCAACCTTCAGTTCTGATGCATCGGAGTCGATCGAAAGAATGCGGCCGATATCGCCATTGTAGACCTCTTTGTCGTAGTCGTTTTCGGTCTGCATCACTTTATCGCCGGTACGGTATACAATTCCAAAGCGCTCCACTTCATCCCCGCGCGGGTTGAGCAATTGTTGCAATGTGACGTTCAAATTTCGTGCGCCTAGCTCTCCTTTTTGCATGGGGGTAAGAATTTGAATATCGTTCAACGGGTTAAAATGGAATTTTTTCGGAATGGATTGTTTGATCATTTTTCCAACGAGCTGTAGCGCCTTCTCGGGATCGTCGGCTTCGACAAAATAGCAATCGCTCGTTTCTCCGGCCTCGGGAAATTCGGGCATTTGGCCGCAATTAATCTTATGCGCATTGGTGATGATTCGGCTGGTTGCGGCTTGTCGGAAAACCTCATCGAGGTGCGCCACAGGAATGGTTTTCGATTTTATAATATCTTGCAATACCCGGCCCGGTCCAACCGAAGGCAATTGATCGGCATCGCCAACAATCACCACGGCGGCATGCAGTGGAACCGCATTGATCAACTGTGCGGCGAGCACGATATCGATCATGCTCGACTCGTCGACAATCAGGACATCGCACTCCAGTGGATTTTCAGCGTTATGAATAAATCCGCCGGTACCGGGATTAAATTTCAACAAGCGATGAATCGTTTTGGCCTCCATTCCCGTTGTTTCCGCCATCCGTTTGGCGGCTCGACCGGTTGGTGCACAGAGCGACACTCTCATTTTCTTTGCTTTCAGAATCATCAATACCGAATTTACCAGCGTGGTTTTCCCGACCCCCGGCCCCCCGGTAATGACCATAACCTTGGATTCGACCGATGTTTTGAGCGCATTTTTCTGGGCTACGGCCAACTCAATCCCTGATTTTTTTTGCACCCATGCAAGCGCTTTTTCGAAGTCAACGGCCGGACAGGGATGCTTCCCCTGCCCCAGGGTTTTGAGTCTTTTAGCCAATTCAATTTCGGCAAAATAGAGTTTGGGTAGATAGATCAAGTCCCGCCCCCGAATATCGGTTCTTAAAATCAGGCGCTTCTCTTCAACAGAGTAATTCAATGCCCGCTCAATAATATCGAGATCAATATCAAGTAGTTCTGCCGTGCGAGAAAGCAGGTCGTTGCGAACATAGGCGCAATGACCGTTCGACGTGAGCTCGCCTAACACAAATTCGAGGCCGGCTCGGGCCCGCAAATCCGACTCCTTGGCAATGCCTAGTTTCATGGAAATCTGGTCGGCAATTAAAAAGCCGATGCCCCGAATGTCGCGTGCGAGGCAGTACGGATCGCGTTGTACAATTTCAATGGCTTTGTCGCCATAGACTTTATGAATTCGAAAGGCGCGCGTGGTGCTGATGCCGTGGCTAAATAGAAATGCCATGATTTGGCGAACGCTCTTTTGTTCATCCCACGCGGTTTTGATCCGCTCTTTGCGAAGTTTACCAATGCCTTCCACCTTCAGCTGTTTACCCGATGAATTTTCGATCACATCGAATACATCGCGGCCGAAGCTTTTTACCAGTCGTTTTGCATATTCCTTGCCGATACCCTTAATGAGGTCGGAGGCTAAATATTTTTCAATGCCTTCCAGCGTGTCCGGCTTGGACATCCGCATTTTTTCGGCCTTAAATTGTTGGCCATGTCGAGGATCGGTAAACCATTCGCCATCGCCCGCAAGCCATTCGCCGGGATTCACGGTGGGCACGGTTCCGGTGACGGTGACTAACTCTTTGTGGCCCCGCACTTTCACCCTTAAAACGCAAAAGCCATTTTCCTCGTTACGAAAAACAACCCGTTCAATCTGTCCGTCGAGTTTGTCCATTTAATATTTTTTCTCGTACTCGCCCTCGCCGAGTTTTTCATAGGTCGTGAACCCGGAATTTTTTGCACGATCATGAAGTCCACTGCTGGAGGAGGCCACATTTGGTGCTGAAAGTTGGCGTTCCACTTTTTCACCGCAACGTGGACAGATTTTACGCGCCGGAGCATCCATAGCTTCCATCTCTTCAAAACTATTTATGCAGTGTCGGCACGCCTTCTTCGCTTCAATCGCCTTGTATTCTCGAATAGGCATAGTCTGGTCTCCTACTGGGCACAAGCAATCCAGCCTTCACGGCCGGGCAATTCACGCGGAATAATACTCCCGGCAGGGAGGTGTCCTGATTCCGGAAGCAGGGCTCCTAGAGGAACAATTTCAATTCCACGATCAATGGCTTTGGTTAAAAAGTCGTCGAAAAGTTCGCGCCGTGCAACCCCTTCCACCTCGGCATGTATCGTAAGGACATTCATTCCATCCGGATTGAGTCTCGATAGAATATGGTCATTGTAGGTGTCGTCGGTAATTCCGTCGGAACCGATAACTTCATCGTAGGTCGGCAGATTAACAGGAATCTGCGGTTGATTGAGAATGAGTCCATCAACCACGGGTTTGAAAATGTGATCGCCCCGACAGTCGGAATTATAGGTGAAGGGAAATTTCTCCCGTTGAAGCAATGTTATTTCGTTGGCTTTCCAGCCGGGAGCGGCCGAACAAACCGGCGGAACCCCGCAGATCTCTTTTATGAGATTAAAGCCTTTTTCCATCTGCTGAAACTGGGCTGCGCCATTCATCTTCGTCATCGAAGCCTGCCACGCATGATGATCCCACGCATGAAGCCCAATCTCATGCCCCTCGTCGGCCGGTCGGCGAATTTGCCCGGCCAATTTTTTTCCGATCACCGCGCCAGGAAAAAACGTGCCACGCAACAAAATATCCAGGCCATAAAGGCTCGCAGCATTGCTTCGCATCATTTTTATTAAAAAGGTCGGTTTTAGCAGGCGCCAAACATGCCGCCCCATATTGTCTGGCCCTACCGAGAAGAAAAATGTGCCCTTAACTCCATGTCGGTCCAGCGCATCGCAAAGCGACGGAACGCCAAGGCGGGTTCCGCGGAAGGTATCAACATCGATTCGTAAGCCTAATTTCATTTTATTTTGGTCGAAAAGTCGAAGGTCTAAAATCGCGTGCTCATTTGACTTTAGACCTCAAACCGTGGACGCCCCTAACTACTTATAGTCTTCGTCGCCAAATAGATTCGTATCGACAGCTTGCTGCAGGAAGAAATCGAGCGTTTTATCGATCGAGTCTTCGAAGGCAATACTCGGTTCCCAATCAATATAGCGTTTTGCATTTTTAATGCTTGGAACTCGGCGTTGCATATCCTGATAGCCCTTGCCATAGAACGCACCGCTTTCCACATCAACACATCCGGCAAACGGAGGGAACCGATCGCGCAGTGGATGGGCATCGAATCGTTCAACGAGAATTTCGGCGAGCTCACGAACACTCGCTTCGTTTTCGGGATAGCCGATGTTTATAATCTGGTTATCGCACAAGTTATCTTTATTTTCAATAATGCGATAGAGCGCTTCGATGGCATCTTCATAATCGACGAATGCGCGTTTTTGTTCGCCCCCGTCCACGAGTTGGATGGGCGATCCCTGGCACAGATTCATGATGAGCTGTGTGATGGCACGAGATGAACCAACGCGCGCAGATTTCAGGGTGTCCAAACGTGGGCCAATCCAGTTGAACGGACGGAACAGCGTGAATTGAAGTCCCTTGTCGCCGTAGGCCCAGATCACACGGTCGAGCATCTGCTTGGCGCAGGAATAGATCCAGCGCTGATTTTTGATGGGGCCGGTAACGAGCGGCGAAGATTCTTCGTCGAAATTCTCATCGGGGCACATGCCGTAGACTTCGGAGGTGGATGGAAAAATGATCCGTTTTCCGTATTTCACGCAGGAACGAACGGTTCGCAGGTTTTCTTCGAAATCGAGTTCGAATACGCGGAGTGGATTGCGGGTGTATTCAATTGGCGTGGCAATGGCGACCAGCGGCAGAACAATATCGCACTTGCGAATGTGATATTCGATCCATTCATTATGGATTGAAATATCCCCTTCGCGGAAGTGAAAGTCGGGATGGTCGAGCAGATGGTCGATATAGTCCGAGCGCAGGTCGAGACCATACACTTCGTACTCTCCGCTGGAGGTCAATTTATCGCTCAAGTGACTTCCAATAAATCCATTCACCCCTAGAATCAACACGCTCTTTTTGCGGTCGGCTTCAAATTTAGCCGTTAGGTTTGGCCCAAACTTCATATTGGGTTGAAGCAGCGAATCTTTTGCAAACTGAGTGCCGGAACACATAACGCCGGCAACGAGCTGGGCGGATTCAATCACGATACTGCCGGAACCACAGGCCACGGTCAGTGGATTGATGGAAAGAATGGTGCCGGGCGCAACTTCGGGGTTTCCACTCTCGGTTGAAACCTGCCAAAGCAGGCATTTACGATCGCCGATAAAGGTAAAAGCACCGGGATATGGTTTGGTGACGGCCCGAATAAGATTGCGAACCTCCTCCGCATCTTTTTTCCAGTTGATCTCGCCATCCGCAGGGCGGCGACCGCCGTAGTAGGATGCTTTCGCGGAATCTTGTGCGGTACGCGAAGCGGAACCCTCTTTTATTTGAGGAAGGGTTTCGGCCAAGAGCGTTTGGGCTTCGGCGATGGTTTTTTCGAAGAGGGTTTTAGCCGTGTCGTCGTAGCTAATCTCAATCGATTTTTGCGCGATGATATCACCATCGTCCGCTTTCGAAGTCATGTAGTGCAACGAAACGCCGGTTTCAGCTTCGCCGTTCACGATGGCCCAGTTGACGGGACAACGCCCGCGGTAGGCAGGCAGCAATGAGCCGTGCAGATTGATGCAACCGTGCTTTGGAATTTCGAGAATTGAGGATTTCACCATGTTGCGATAGTAGAACGAGAAAATGATGTCGGGTTCCATTTCCTTGATGCGTTTTTCCCAGATGGCATGGTTAATGTCTTCCGGCGCATAAATAGGAATCCCCTTTTCGGCGGCCAGTTCAGCAACCGAATCAAACCAAACGTTTTCGTTCGGGTCATCGACGTGGGTGAAGATCGCTTTGATTTCGTATCCTGCTTCGAGCACGGCATTGATGCCCGCGCAACCGATGGAGTGATAGGCCAATAGTATAGCTTTCATAGAATTTCCTTAGTTTAATAAAGTTTAGTCCGCATCACGGCCAACCACCGTGCGTACAAAATAACGAGGGCGGTCGCGAACATCGTGGTAGATGCGGCCGATATATTCACCCAAAAGACCCAGCCCGATAAACTGTGCCCCGACAAAAACAAACAGAATGGCAAACAGAGTGAACACGCCTTGGGCCGCCCAATCCGCTCCCCAAACCAATCGCATGATTAAAATTAATATGCCCAACCCGATGCCCCCGATCGAAATGATGCCACCCACCACACTTAAAACACGCAGAGGAAAGGTGGTAATGCTGGTGAGAAGGTCGAACTGAAGATTGATCAGTTTCCAGAAACTATATTTCGAATCGCCGTCTACTCGTTCGTTATGGGCGACCGGAATCTCGGTTACTTTATGTGCAAAGGTATTCGCAAGCACAGGGATAAACGTGCTGCGCTCGCGACACTGGCGCATGGTCTCAACAATTTCGCAGGTGTATCCGCGCAGCATGCAGCCGTAGTCATGCATGAGCACGCCCGTCGATTTTTGAACCACTTTATTCACCATGGCTGAGGGCAATGTGCGCAGAAAAGAATCTTGCCGATTTTGCCGGACGGTCCCAACCACGTCGTATCCTTCCTGCATTTTTTTCACGACATTAGGAATCTCTTCCGGTGGATTTTGCAGGTCAGCATCGAGGGTTACACAATATTTTCCTCGAATATGGGAAAAGCCAGCCATAACCGCCGCGTGTTGGCCATAGTTGCGATTAAGCAAAACACCGACCACTTTTCCCCCGTATTTATCCGCCGCCGCCTGAATCATATCAGGCGAAGTATCGCGACTGCCATCGTCGACTAAAATCACTTCGTACGGCAGATCAAGGCTATCGCATGCATCCACACAGCGTTTAACGAGTTCGTCGAGATTGCTCTCTTCGTTATAGACTGGAATCACGACTGAAACTGCTAATTTAGCTTCCATACTTCACCCTTGGTTCTAACTGAAATCAGAAACGCAGATACTCAGTTTTGCAGGCCGTTTCGTCAACGGTATTATACCTCACAACGCCATTGTTTTATTCAAAATCGCCGAGCAGTTTAATCTCTCTTTCGAGCGAAAAACCAAATTTATCCTGCACCGAGGCAATCATTTGCTCCGTCAATTCAAACACCTCCGCCGCCGTAGCCTCGGATTCCGCAATAATAATATTGGCGTGCCGCTTGAATAAATGGGCGCCGCCCACTCGAAAATCCTTCGCACCGGCCGCCTCCAAAAACCAGCCCGCCGCCTGCCGTCGATCCGCAGCCGAGGTCGGCTCCACATTCCGAAAAACACTTCCCGCGCAGGGCATCGTTTTCCAATCGGGATGCTTGCTCCGCCGCAACGCCATAATCCGACCCTGCTCTTTTTTCATTGTTTCGCAGTCGACCGGTTTCAAATTGAGTACGGCATCGAGCACCACCGCGCCCGTTTCTTTCAAAATTGAGGAGCGATATTTAAATTGAAGTTCCTCGGCAGAAACCTCATGAACCCTGCCATCGAGCTCCATCAACCGCACCGATCCCAGCCGATCACCAATCTGTTGCCCGAATGCACCGGCATTCCCCGCAATGGCCCCGCCCACGGTTCCAGGGATTCCGCTGCAATACGAAAGATCGCCCACGCCCCGTTCAATCGTTAAACGAGCCAAATCGTCGAGCAACGTATTGCCCGAAACTCGCACGCGGCATCCGTCAAAATCAATCGACGGATTAGTTTCAGAGCAGTAGCGCAAAACAACCGCATCGATCCCCGCGTCCGAAACCAACAGGTTAGATCCCTGGCCGATCACAATAAAATTAACCCCACCCTTCTTGAGTAAAATGGCCGATGCAACCAACGCGTCCGCATCAGGACAATCCAGCAAAGCCGGACATGGCCCGCCAAGCTGAAACGTGGTGTAGTTGCGCAGCGCGGCATTCAAAGTCACCGAAACGGCGGGTGGAAGTTGTTTTGTTAGTGATTCATCGAGCATAGTTTCTTCCGATCGTTAAATTTAGGAATGTTTCAAACGGATACCGTTGTGTTTGTAATCATACCGATAGTCCACAATTTCACCAGAAATGATCCGCTCAATGACTTCTTCGATGAT
>JAUUYK010000193.1 GCA_030588285.1 Kiritimatiellales bacterium | reverse complement strand
GGAGGGAGAGAATCGGGCGTCCCGGTGTGGCCATATTACCTTGCTGAAGAAAGATGGTTCCCACTATTCCGAGAAAGGGGGCCGTAATATGGAAATATTTAAGTTGATTCTCCAGGGCCGTGATTTGGTGCTCTATTTCTTCCGTTGCTGCCACCGTTGCGCTGTACGCCACCGCGGAGGTGTCCAGCTTTTCCTGGGAAAGCCCTCCTGCTTTAAACATCGCCTGATTTCGGCGGTGCAGTTCTTTGTTGTGATGGCTTTGTTTTCGGACGGATGAAAGACGGGCTTGTAAGGCTGCGATACCCGCTTTAATTTCCCGGTCATCAATCTGCAGGAGGGCATCGCCTTGCTGGACGATTTGGGTTTCGTGGACCAGCATTTTTGTGATCTGACCGCTGAGTTTGGTGGAAATCATGGCGTGGGTCACCGATTCAAGCTTCGCCAGAAAAGTGCGGCTTTGAGAAAGGGTTTTTGTTTCTGGAAGAACCGTTTTGACCGTATACGTGATCGGTATGGAGACCGGCGCATTGGTGGCAGCTTTTTTTCGTTTTCTAGCGAGCAGCGCACCGCCCGCCACCAACAGGATTACTAAAATAATCGAAATCCATTTTTTCATCGGGGGTCTCCTTTTTCGAGCAAGTAATCTAGGTGGAACTGCGCCGTCTTATATCGGTAGCCCGCATTGATAAAGCGACTGTGGGCGAGTTGGTTTCGAGCTTTTACGTAGAGGAGGTCGCTGGTGTCGGCCGAACCGTTTTTAAACCGCACCTGCTCAATGGCCTCGGTTTCACGGGTTAAATCGAGTTCTTCTCGGGCACTATGGTATTCGCTTACGGACGCATTAATTCGTGCCGTCGCCTCTTTCAATGCCCGGTTAAGCTCCTGCTCGACGCGTTCCTTTTCATAGAGGCTTTGTTGTTCAGCAATTCTTGCTTTTTGTACTTTGGATTTGGTGTTTCCAAAATCGAAGATCTCCCACTTTAGAATCACCCCGGCTTGCCATACCTCCTGATTATTCCAGATGCCGCTATTTGCGTTGCTATCGTCATTCGGCCCGAAATTCTGTCCATACGAGGCGTTGAAATAAAGTTGAGGATATCGCTCTGCTTGGGTTTTTTTAACCAACCGATGGTCTTTTTCGGCGGCAAGCTGCGTTGCCTTCAGCCGCTGGAGGCCTGTTAACTCATTGGGGAGATCGGTGATTAATTCGGGCGCAAGTGCAATATCGTATAGTTGGCCGATCTGCTTAATGTTGAGCAGACTCGCCAGAGAATCTTTCATGATGGAAAGGTCGGTTGCCAACAAAAATTGTTTGGCCTGCCCATTTTTCAAGTCTGCCGCGGCTTTCAGTTGGTCGATTCGGGCCTTTTTTCCCAATTCCATCTCGCGGGTGATATCGTCATGCAACCGTTGCAATGCCTCGACATAAATTGACTGAGCCGCCTCTTGTGACCGAAGGGAGAGGATGTTGACATAAAGTGTTTTGACATTATAGATCAGTTGTTCTCGGTTGAGCGCAACGGCGGCATGAGCCATCTCCTGCTGAAGAGCGGAGATTTCCACGGAGTGTGTTTGAGCAAACCCTGTAAAGAGGGGAAGTTCGTAAACCAGCCCCGCGTTAAAGAGATCCTCCGTTGTGGGTACAGCCATAGGGTCCGTCAGGATCGATGCCGGCGTTAGTGGAGCCAATGTGCGTGGCAGGTTATAGTGAGTATACGATGAAACTACGCTTAGTTTTCCATAGTTATTCGATTTTCTCTCTGCCAGATCGCTTTGGGCAAGCATCGGATCAAGTTGTTGCTTTTTAAGTTCCAGATTGTTTTCCAGTGCCAGCGCCACGCACTCTTCAAGGCTTTGCGCCGGAGATGCCATGGCCGCAAAGACCACCGCGTAAGCTATGATCCATATTGAGCATTTTATTTTCAATCTATCCATCTGCCTCTCAAGCTCCAGCCGCTTTAATTTGACACCCGTTTATCGATGTATTAAAAGTTAAACAGTCGTTTAACTTTTGGGAATGTGCATCATATGAAAGAGATTGTCAACCGAGGGGGGAATGATTGTGAATCGAGGCGACGGATTCTTGATGCGGCGCTTTTACTTTTTTCAAAAAAGAGTTTTAGTGGCACAGGTTTGCGCGAGCTCGCAACCGAAGCCCATGTGAACATTGCCATGATCAGCTATTTTTTCGAATCGAAAAAGGGTTTGCTCAAAGAAATTTTGGATCACTTCTTTTCAGGCTACCTTGCGATTGCTCGTGAGACGTTGTCTGGTGATGAGCCGGTCGAGCCGCGCCTTCGTCGTTTTGTTGAGTCAACGTTGTCCTATTTTGAAAATAACCGAAATGCTTTGCTGATCACCCTTGCGGAAATTCCCCACGACGATCCTGACATTATCAAACATAAAACCCTCTGGGCTCAGCAAATGATGGCCGAGTTAGAAAAACATCTATGTCGTCCGCTCGCCCAGCAGCATGGCGTTCATATTCAGCCGCAGGTGCTCGGCCCGATCCTTACCTCCATACTGGCCTCTCGTTTTCTCTTCGCCCCTATCCTTGAACAGATTACGACAGAAGATGATGTCTTGCCCGATCCATCTACGGTCGACCAAATTACCGCTGTTCTTCTACACGGATTACTTCCCAGACATTAAACGGATTTTATCCGAATTCATTAGCTAGTATCTTCTGAGCTGCCGGATGCATAGGTCCGGTGCGTTTTAGCCGTGATCCAAGTTTGCGGAACCGATCGAGGCGGTCAGGTACGACTACACGAAGCTTCGGTAAGGGGCCGTAAACGCAAAAAGGCCACCCAGTACGGATGGCCTTTTTGCGTTTCCAATGATTGGAACGACTAGCGGATCTTTCCTTCTTCGCGCCGCTTGGTGATCACCTCTTCGGCAATCGAGAACGGAACGGCCTCGTAGTGCTCGAAGGTCATCGAGAACGATGCGCGACCCTGAGTGAGGGAGCGGATCGTGTTGGAGTAGCCG
>JAUUYK010000001.1 GCA_030588285.1 Kiritimatiellales bacterium | reverse complement strand
GTCATTAAAGCCATTGAGCGCAACTCCATGTTGGCTCCTTTACACAATCCACCGAATCTTATGGGCATTAAAGCCATTTCGTCCTTGCTGCCCGACCTGCCACAGGTCGCGGTATTCGATACCGCCATTCATCAGAGCATGCCGAAGAAGGCCTATCTCTATGCCTTGCCGCGGATCCAATATACTAACTATAAAATCCGGAAATATGGATTTCACGGCACCTCTCATGGTTACGTTGCTGAAAAGGCGGCAGAGGCGCTTAATAAGCCACTTAAGGAGCTTAAGTTGATCACGTGTCATCTGGGGAACGGCGGCTCGTTGGCCGCTTTTAAAGATGGGATTTCGATCGATACCTCCATGGGCTTTACTCCGCTCGATGGTATTATAATGGGAACTCGCTCTGGTTCTGTTGATCCTTACATCCCGTTGCACATTATGGAAACGCAGGAGCTTTCCTCTGCGCAAGTCAGCACGATGATGAATAAGCAGGGCGGCTTACTGGCCATTACAGGAAAAAGCGATATGCGCGATGTTGTCGAAACGGCCGCAACGGGTGATGAGGACTGCATCGCCGGCATTGAAATGTTCTGCTATCGAATTCAAAAATTTATTGGATCCTATGCCGCCGCAATGAATGGGGTTGATGGGATTGTCTTCACGGCGGGCGTGGGCGAAAATAACCCGATGCTCCGTAAGAAGATTCTTGAAAGCTTCACTTTCCTTGGTCTGGAGGTGGACGATGCCCGCAACGAGGCAAATGAAACCATCATTACAACTGATGAGTCGAAGGTCACGGCTCTTAAAATTCATACGAACGAAGAACTCGTTATTGCACTCGATACCCATCGCTTAATAAAATAGCACGAAGTGTTAGCTACGCAGTTGAAGGGACGGGATTAAAATCCCGTCCTTTTTGTTTATCGATGTTCAACGGAGTTTATCTGTGGTTTACTGAATTTTATGAGTGAAAAGGAACTGAAAAAATCATCTGCATATGTCTGGTTCGATGCCGAGTTTACCTCGTTGGACCTGGATCAAGCGCGTTTACTTCAAGTGGCTGTCATTGTCACCGACACCAACCTAAATCGTATGGCATCGCCCGAAATGGATCTTAATCTATGCATTAAGCTAGAGGACGGCGAGCAAGTCAGTCCCTGGGTCGCAGAAAATTTACCGAGCTTGGTTGAGCGCTGCCGCTCTGGCGCAGCCGTGACGCTGGCCCAGGCCGATCGTCAAATTGCGGATCTACTGGATCAAATCTGTGGAACGCCATTCGATTCGATTTCTGATCGACCGATTCTTGCGGGCAACAGTGTGCATAATGACTGGTTCCTACTGCGCAAATTTCTTCCAACCTTTAAAAGTCGCCTGCATTACCGTCTGCTCGATGTCTCAACGCTGAAAATTCAGTGGCAGGATTGGGTGGAGCAGGAGCCCTTTAATAAAGAAAGTGTGGAGCAACTGAATCGCTATTTCCCGGGGGGGGGCATCGATTCGGCCAACGCCCACGACGCACTTTTTGACATAAAAGCATCGGTCGCCGAACTCGCATTTTATCGATCGAAACTAGGCCTGACCGGATCCGCCGTCGGGGGATAGCGCTCTTTTTATGCGGTTCGATTTCCAATTGCTAGCGCATCCGTTTTCCGAGTTAAAGTCTGATTTGTATTCCAATTGCTTCGTGCCGATTTGCCCCGTATGGTCGCTTGCTTTTAGTGGGGGAGCACATGGAAAACCTGTTTAAAGTCATTCTTCTTGCCATCATTCAGGGCGTTACAGAATTCCTGCCGGTGAGTAGCTCGGGGCATTTGGTGCTATCGAAGCACTTTATGGGGGTGGAATCGGCGGAGGGCGCACTGCTCGAAATTGTGCTGCATAGCGGGACGCTGATTTCGATTCTCATTTTTTACTGGCGGCACCTATTGGGAATCATACTCGGGATCTATCGCCGCGAGGCCGACTCCTTTCGATTTGCCGCGCTTCTTTTGCTGGGTTGTGTTCCGGCCATTATCGTTGCTTTTTCCGCGGGCGATCAGTTGCTCGGCGCATTCGGGAATCCCCGCTTTGTCTCGTGCACGCTCATGGCTACGGGGCTGTTTTTAATTGCCAGCCATTTTTTCAAGCCGGGAAAAAAATCGGTTGGCTGGGGATCGGCCGTAGTGATTGGTTTGGCGCAGGCGGTAGCTATGCAGCCGGGGATTAGTCGATCGGGATCAACCAACGGGATCTCGCGTTTCTTGGGGATTGAACCCAAGCAAGCCGCCGAATATTCGTTTCTTATGTCGGCTCCACTTCTTGCCGGAGCCAGTTTAATGATGCTTTTTGAGGTGGCCGAAAAAGGAAATGAAAGCGGGAGCACGAGCTTGGAATTGATGGTTGGTTTTCTGGTCTCGGCCGTCGTGGGATATTTTTCTATTAAGTGGTTGGTTTCGCTTCTGCAGCGCGGCCGTTTTTGGTGTTTCGGAGTCTACTGTTTATTCATCGGAATCCTCACATTTTCACTTTTAATCTTTTCAGCCTAATCATGTGCGATTGATAGGTAATTGCACTTGCACCCCCTGTTGAGTTTCACCATATTGTCGCCATCTTCAGGGCAGGGTGAAATTCCCGACCGGCGGTAATAGTCCGCGAGTTTTTCCAAGATTTGGAAAAGCAGGATGCAGTGAAATTCTGCGACCGACCGTATAGTCTGGATGAGAGAAGATGGTGCAGAGCGATGCTATGTATTTGTATAATTCCCTGGAGGCGTACTGTCTTTGGTTTTTTTTAATATATAGGAGTAGCTATGAGTGAATCTATTTTCGACCCGATTGAGGATGTGATCGAGGCCTTTCGCAACGGCGAAATTATCGTGATGACTGACGATGAAGATCGTGAAAATGAAGGCGATTTGATTTGTGCCGCAGAAAAAACGACCCCCGAAGTAATCAATTTCATGATCACCCATGCCCGCGGCCTCGTTTGCGTACCCATGGAAGAAGAGCAGCTTCAGCACCTCGGGCTCGCGCATATGGTTCCGGCCCATTCTTCGGATAAATACCACACCGCCTTTATGGATTCGGTCGATGTTCGCGTCGGAACCACCACCGGAATCAGCGCAATGGATCGGGCGAATACGGTGGAAGCGTTGATCTCAGAAACGAGCCAGGCGAGTGATTTCATCAAACCCGGCCATCTATTTCCGCTAAAATCTGTCCCGGGTGGTGTTTTGGAACGTGCTGGTCATACCGAAGGAACCGTTGATTTAGCCCGTATGTGCGGCCTTAAACCCGCGGGTGTGATTTGTGAAATTCTTAAAGACGATGGCGAAATGATGCGGATGCTCGAACTTCGAGCCTTTTCCGATACGCATGGGCTGAAAATGACGGCGGTTTCGGAGATTGTAAAATATCGTTACACGCACGAAACGCTGATTAATCTAGAGCGCGAGATTAATATGCCGACCGAAGCGGGGCCATTCTCGCTGAAGCTCTATAGCTCCACCGTGGATCAAAAAGACCACCTGGCTCTGATTTGCGGCGATGCTACATCGGGAAAAATCCCCTTGGTTCGTGTGCATAGCGAATGCCTGACCGGCGATGTGTTCCATTCCATGCGCTGCGATTGCGGAGCACAGCTCGAAGCCGCCATGCATGAAGTGCAGAAACACGGCTATGGCGCGATCGTCTATATGCGCCAAGAAGGCCGCGGGATTGGGCTGGCCAAAAAATTGCACGCCTATGAGCTGCAAGAACAGGGAATGGATACCGTCGAGGCCAACGAACACCTCGGTTTTAATGCCGACCTGCGCGATTACGGGATTGGCGCCCAGATTCTCCACGATCTTGGAATGACGAAGATTAATCTGCTCACCAATAATCCTGCAAAAATAAGCGGGCTGGATAAATACGGCATCGAAATTGCCGAACGGGTTTCGCTCGTATTACCGCGGTCGGAACACAACGATTTTTACCTGTCCACCAAGCGCGATAAAATGGGGCATATCATCTAATGGGCAAGGGAATTTCAAAAGAGATAGAGCCGATTTCGGGCATTCATGCGCGGCAGGTGTTGGGCAACCTCGATGCGACCGCCATGCGGTTTGGTATTGTGGTGGCTCGTTTTAACGATGAGCTGACCGATGAACTCGCTCGAAGCGCGGTTCAATGCTTGGAAAAAAATGGCGCAAAAGCGGAAACCATCGATGTGGTGCGTGTTCCGGGAGCATATGAAATTCCGGTGATTGCCGAAAAAATGGCGGCCAGCAAAAACTACAACGCTTTAATTGTGCTCGGAGTCGTTGTCGAAGGCGAAACACAACACGCCCAAATGATCATCGATACCACCGGACAAAGTCTGCTCGATAGCGCCTGTCGCCATCAGCTTCCGATCATCAACGAAATCGTTGGAGCTCGCACGTGGGCACAAGCCGAAGTGCGCTGCCTGGGTGGTGAAAATACACGCGGCTGGTATGCCGCCGAAGCGGCGATCGAAACCGCACGCGTTTACAAACAATTGGGATAAATTTTATGCAGAAGAAAAAAGTTAACGGCCGCCGTGAAACGCGCGAATGGATCATTCAATTTTTATTTCAGCTCGATTTTAATCCGGAGCCCATCGACATTGCCTTGCAGGATTTTTGGGAAGAAAAATCGCCGATTAAACGCGAGAAAACCTACGCGGAAGAAATTATTAAAGGCGTGGTGCAGCGCAAAGAGGAGTTGGATAAAAAGCTCTCGGAATATGCCACCCGCTGGAATTCCGACCGCATGGGCGCAGTAGACCGCACCGTGATGCGTGTTGCCCTGTTTGAAATGCTCTATCGCGATGATGTGCCCCCCGTCGTTTCCATCAACGAAGCGGTTCATTTTGCCAAAGATTTCAGCAGCTTTCAATCGGGGCGTTTTGTGAACGGAGTACTTGATCGAATTCGTAGAGAAATCGACCGCCCAGCCCGTACACCATCGAAACCGAAAGGGGAATAAAATGGCCGGTTGGTTTTCTGCGCTTTCTAAAACCCGAAACCTGATTAAAAAGGTGTTCGCACCCGGAGCGGATATCGAGCAACTCGGCATTGAAGAGCTTGAAGAAATTCTGCTGCGCTCCGATGTTCCCGTTCGGCTAACGATGGAGATCGTCGATAAACTAGAATCGGTTTCGCGCAGAAAATCACGTAAAGAACTTTTGCGCGGTTTACTATTAGACGCCCTCGGCGAATCAAAAACCTTTGAGTGGCCCTCCAATACCCCCCCCTATGTGCTGATGTTGCTCGGCATCAACGGTTCCGGAAAAACCACCACTGCGGCTAAGTTGGCAAAAAAAGCAGTAGGACAGGGTCTCAACCCGATGCTCTGCGGCTCCGACACCTTCCGTGCCGCGGGCTCCTCTCAACTCAAACTATGGAGCGAAAAAGTCGGCTGCAATTTTGTGGGGGGAGAAATGGGCCACGATGCGGCCGGCGTGGCTTTTAATGCCCTCGACGCCGCCGTAGAAAAAAACTGTTCCGTTGTACTCGTCGATACCGCCGGACGTATGCACACCAAAACACCACTCATGGATGAACTTCCAAAAATGTGCCGCGCCATGAACAAACGAATCGAGGGCGCACCGCACGATGTTTGGATGGTGCTCGATGCCTCGCTCGGGCAAAATGCAGTGATCCAAGCGCAGCAATTTAACAACGTGGTGCCGCTCACCGGAGTTATTATTACCAAGCTCGATGGCTCATCGAAGGCCGGATTTCTCTTTTCCGTAGGTACCGAACTCAACGTACCCATCCTCTTTGCGGGACTCGGCGAAGGCGAAGACGACCTCGTCCCCTTCAATCCCGAGGAGTTTGTCGACGCGCTGTTCTGATAAAATGGAACCGACTAATTATCCACAGATTTCGCTGATTACATGGATTAAAAATGAGTGATGAACAAACAAAGGCAATTATTGGCGCTGCGATGAAGGTTCATCGTGAGCTAGGGTCTGGGTTTCTTGAACAAGTTTATCAATGGCCTTAGCTTTTGAATCTGAAAAGCAGGGGATTCCATTCCGCCGAGAAGTTGAGCTTCCTGTTCTTTATTCAGGTGAGAAGCTGGATTGTTACTATCGCGTCGACTTTATTTGCTACGACGATGTCCTTGTTGAAATGAAGGCTCTTAAACAGCTTTCAGGAATTGAGGACTGCCAAGTTATAAATCATCTAAAAGGTTCTTCCATGTGCCGAGCGTTGCTTCTTAATTTTGGAGGAAAGAGCCTCGAATTCAAAAGGTTTGTAAATTAAATCTAAGTAATCAGAGAAATCTGTGGATATTATGATAGCTGACGAGAAATATATGATGCGGGCGATTGAGCTGGCGAAGTTGGGCGAGGGATTGACTCGTCCGAATCCGCCGGTCGGTGCGGTGCTGGTGCTGGAAGACCATATCGTGGCTGAAGGGTGGCACCGGAAGGCGGGGGCAGATCATGCCGAGCGCGATTGCCTTAAAAAACTTCCGCCGATTGCGGCCTCGCTTAAATTTGCAACGCTCTATGTCACACTCGAACCCTGCTCCACGCAGGGACGCACTCCGCCGTGCACCGATATAATTCTCGAAAAGAGGATTGGCCGTGTGGTGGTGGCCGTCGAAGATTTAAACCCAAAACATGCCGGCCGTGGGTTGGAGATTCTAAGAGCCGCCGGAGTGGATGTGGTCGTTGGGGTTTGTGAAAAGGAAGGTCGCAAACTCATCGCGCCCTTTGAAAAATTAATTACGACCGGATTGCCGTACGTCACGCTCAAGTTGGCTTCGACGCTCGATGGAAAAATTGCGGATAGAGAAGGGAATTCAAAATGGATTACCGGACCCGAGGCGCGTGAAAAGGTGCAGCAAATGCGCCGCTGTTCCGATGCTATTATGGTTGGGGCCGCAACGGTTATTGCCGATGATCCCTCTTTGCTCCCGCGCCCTGCCGAAGGTCGAAGTCCGTGGCGGGTGGTGATTGGCAAAACTATTCCATCGGATGCGAAAATTTTGACGGATGAGGCGGCGGAGCAAACGCTGGTTCGGACGGGGCCTTTGAAGAGGGTTTTGAAGGAGTTGGCAGGGCATGGTGTTATGCAGGTGCTTTGCGAGGGGGGCGGAAAACTGGCCGCCGGATTGGTGGAGGAAGGTTTAGTCGACGAGTTTGCCTTTTTTATGGCACCGAAATTGATGGGGGCGGACGGATGCCCAAATTTTGCCAAACGGGACGGATTAATGGCCGATATTAAAAACCTGAAGTTCTGTTCCGTGGAACACGTCGGAAATGATATTTTGATTATAGCGAAAATGGAGAACTAAAAATGTTTACTGGAATTGTGCAGCGTTTAGGAAATATTATTGATCTGAAAATGGATGGAACTGCAGGGCGCATTACGATGTTGCCGAACCGTCCATTTGACAATCCGCCGGGGCTGGGGGATAGCGTGGCGGTGAACGGAACGTGCCTGACGGTGGCGGCGATTGAGGGCGATAAATTGATGTTTGATGTGCTCGGCGAAACGTTCGATAAAACGAATCTAGGCCAAAAAAAACCGGGCGATATTGTGAACTTGGAGTTGGCGCTCTGCTTGGGCGATAATCTCGGCGGGCACATTGTTACGGGCCACGTGGATAACACCGGAACCATTGCGAAGATTGAAGCGGTGGGACGCGATTTTAAATTTACGATCGAATGCACGCGTGATATGCTAATGCTGATGGTTTATAAAGGTTCGATTGCAATCGATGGGATTTCGTTGACGGTCGCGGAGTTAACGGACAGTGGATTTGTCGTTCATATTATTCCGCATACGATTCAGGAAACGGATATGTCAGAATTTAAGGTCGGAACGAAAATAAACCTCGAGGCCGACATTCTCGGAAAGCATGTGCAACGGATTTTAGAATTTGGCGGTGGGCAGGACTATCGGCTGAATCTAAATGGGTAGATAGGTAACCACGGAAGAGACGGGGAAAAACAATGTTTTGCAAACTTTATATATGTCTGATCGCATTCGTTGGGTGTGGCGTATTGGCTTCACAACCTCAGCAGAAGCAAATTTTTCTGGTGATCGATGATGCTGGGCTGGCGATGGGGGAGATGCCACAGTTTTTGGATATCCCCGTTCCGATGACGATTGCGGTGCTTCCGCACTTGAGGAAAACACGCGAAGTTTGTGCGGCGATTAGTCGCCACGCGGATAAGGAAATCATTCTTCATCAGCCGATGGAAGCGTACGATAAAGGTAAAAATCCGGGGCAGGGGGCAATTTATAACCAAACCCGGCCGGCAGAAGTTTCGACCATTCTAAAGCAGAACCTGGCGTCGGTGCGCGGAGCGGTGGGGATTAATAACCACATGGGATCGAGGGTGACGGAAAATCGCCCGTTGATTCGTGAAGTGCTGCGCTATTGCAAAGGCAATGGGCTCTTCTTTCTCGATAGCAAAACGGCCTTCAATTCCCAGGTTCCATTCGTGGCGCATCAGGAACATATGCACATGGAGGAGCGGCATGTTTTTCTGGATATTAAACACGACCGCGAATATATCCGCCGTATGTGGGGCAGTTCGGTGAAGCATGCGAAGGAACATGGATATGTGATTGTGATTGGCCATATCTGGAGCAAAGAAACGGCCATTGCCATTCGCGATAGTTATGAAACGCTGCAAAACCAAGGCTATACCTTTCACAAACTTTCGGAGCTTTATAAATGAAGGTTCCCATGGTTAAAAACAGATCGGTATTGGTGACGGGCTGTTCGTCGGGGATTGGTCGGGCAACGGCGGAGCTCTTACGATCGAATGGCTGGACGGTTTTTCCAACGGCGCGGAAGTTGGCCGATTTGGAGGTGCTGCGTCGGGCGGGATTTTATGCGATTGAATTGGATGTAATGTCGAGCGAATCGATTGCGGCTGCGGTTGCGGTGGTATTGGAAAAAACCGGTGGCTCTTTGGGGGCGGTGGTAAACAATGCAGGCTTTGGGATGCCGGGGGCCATTCAGGATTTAACGCGCGATGCCATGCGGAATCAGTTTGAAGTGAATGTGTTTGGTTTGCAGGAGCTAACCAACCTGCTGATTCCTATTTTTAGAAAACAAGGCTATGGCCGAATCGTGAATATCAGTTCGGTGGTCGGCCGAATTTCGCTCCCATTTATGGGAATCTATTCCGCTTCAAAATTTGCGTTGGAAGCCATTAGCGATGCGCAACGGATTGAACTTTCGCCCGCTGGGATTTCCGTTTCAATTGTTGAACCCGGCCCCATTCAAACTCGTTTTTCAACCAATTGTGCGGAGCAGGGCGAGGATAAGCTCAGCGTAAAAGGCTCGGCATTTGGCGCGGCCTATAAACAATATTTCGAGAAACGCCGCAACGGGGGAATGAGCGAAGATCGCTTCCGCCTGCCGCCGGAGGCGGTGGCTCAGAAGATTTGGCATGCGGTGGAATCGACGAGGCCAAAGATCCGGTATAAAGTCACGATTCCGGCTTATCTAGGTGATTGGGTCGCACGTTTTGTTCCGACGGCTGTGATTGATCGGATTATGATTGGCCATGTAAAAAAACGGTTTGGCTGATCGGGACTCGGATAGAAATTTATTTAATTCAACGGAGTGTAAATGATGAAAAGAACGTTCTTTTTAATGACCCTAGCGGCAACCGTACTTTCTGGATGTTCATCGGTTGTTGTGACGCACGATTATGATGTTTCAGCGGACTTTTCTTTGTTGAAAACTTTTGCGTGGCAACATGCCGATCAACCACAAACGGGAAACCCTCGGCTGGATAACGATTTAATTGATGAGCGTATTCGGATGGCGGTGAATGCAGATTTTCTGGCGAAAGGATTTCGGTTGGTTGATCAAGCAGACGCCGATTTTCATGTGGCGTATTTTGTCGATTATAAGCAGCGGGTCGGTAGCAGTGGCGGTTCAATGAGTGTTGGCGTGGGGCGGGGGGGCGCGGGTCGCTACGGCGGTGTGGGATACAGCTCCGCGTCTACGGTGTCGGACTATGAAGAGGGCTCTCTGACGATCGATATCATTAACCCTTCCGATGGGAAAAATTTCTGGCGGGGTGTGGGGCGCCGCACGTCGTATGCAAGTAGCGATCCGAAGAAGATTACAAAAATTGTAAATCAATCGGTGGCCAGCATCCTTAAAAAATTCCCCCCGAAGAAGTAGACGGTTCTATCGTTTTCGGGCCGTAGAAATATGCTTCAGCATTTCGCCGCCGCGTTTGGAATCGACGATTTTCAAGGCTTTGGCTTCACGCTGGGCGGCGTTCCAATCTCTGAGCTGAAAGTAGGAAAGCGAAAGCATGTAGCGCGCATTGGCGAAATTAGAATCCAGCTGTAGCGCGCCGTTGCAGGCTTTCGCCGCATCGGTGTATCGGCCCTCGGCATAGTAGGAAAGACCCAGGTTATAGTAGGCATTCTTTTCCGTGGGATCGGCTTGAATAGATTTTTTGTACTGCTCTACGGCGGCGGCATATTGTTTTTGACTGTGGAGGCGGGTGCCTTCTGCCATGAAACGAATGGCGGCAGCGGGATTTTTTTGTGGGGCTTGCTGCGGGCTCCGGAGCCGATTCAGCGCCTGTGTTGCCGCGTCGGCATGGCTTCCTGCTGATCCGGCCTTTTGGAGATAGGTTTCATATCCGCGAATGGCCACGCTTGAATTTTTTAGCCACTGGTCGTTGATTGCGGCAAGATTATAAATGGCGGGTGCATAGTTGGGGGAGGTCGAAATAATCTGTTGCAACCGTTTAATTGCGGTGGCGCTACTCCGGTGACTATGTAGTTCGGCCAAGGCCAGTGCATTTTGTCCGGCGGGGCTACTTGGATTTAGGTTTACGATTTTTGAAAGTTCCGCCGTTGCTGCGGTCCAGTTGCGGTTCTGCATTTCGATCATTCCAAGCATTGCCCGCGCAGTTTGATCCGTTGGATTTGCACCCAAAACATTATTCAGTGCCAGTTCCGCTTCGTCGATGCGCCCTGTGTGAAAGAGGGCAATCCCCATATTCAGGTTGGCTCCGGTCAGGGATTCGGTCAGGTTGCAGGATGTGCTGAAGGTATCGGCCGCCGCGCCGGTTTCGCCAAGTTCCCAGAGAATGAGTCCGAGTTGGTTGAGGGCGATTGATTTTTTTTCATGTTGTGATGTTTTGCGGATCGATTTCTCAAAAAGGGTACGCGCACGAACGAGATCACCGGCTTTCCATGCGGCAACGGCTTTCGTATACTCTTTTTCTCCGGCGTGTTTGCCGCATCCAACAAATAGAGCCAGTGTTAGTATGAGACCTACTGAAAGGCCTATTATTTTTTTATTTTTCATTACTCAGAAATTCCTTTAACCCACACCTCTCGGGTGCGCGGTCCGTCAAATTCGCAAAAATAGAGGCTTTGCCATGTGCCTCGCTGAAGTTTACCACTAGAAATAATCACCTGAACCGACGAGCCCATCATGCTCGCCTTCATATGCGCGGCTGTATTGCCCTCAAAATGTTGGTAGGCCCCTTCCCATGGAACCATTCGGTCGAGCACGTGTTCCATATCCGCGGTCACATCGGGATCGGCGTTTTCGTTGATTGTAATTCCCGCGGTGGTATGGGGTACAAAAATAGTCACAACACCTTCCAAAATTCCGGAATCGGTAATGATCTCCGAGATATTTTGGTCCAGCTTGATGAAATCGGTTCTGGAACGGGTTTCTAGGGTGAATTTTTTCATGAAGCGTTACTTTATCCGAACCCCGCAGATTTTGAAGCGGAAAATTTATTTGGACGAAAGAAAACACCGGTTCACGCATTTAACGACCCTGCTCGAGGGCGGTATAAGTCTGGTCCGGGAATAGGAATAACCTGACCGAGTGCTTTCCATATCGACAATTGAACGGTTTAATTACGCATCTTAAAAGAAGGGTATGGCTTGGAAGTTATTATCGATCATTTTTTTTCACTGGCTCTCATGGGGCTGTTGTTGTGCGTTTCTGCCTTTTTTTCGGGGACGGAAACCGCGCTATTTTCGCTGACGAGCGAACAGGTGAAAGTATTGCGCCGGCAGGGGCATCATGTGGATCGGTTGCTGACGAAGCTGACTGAAAATCCAGCGGGCCTGCTGGTGGCCATTCTATTTGGAAACCTGGTTGTAAATATCCTGTTCTTTAGCATGAGCGCGGTGCTGGCGCTGGAGGTTAGCGAAAAGTACGGCGGTTGGTGGCAGGCAGCGATCGGGGTTGGCGTTCTTTTAGTGGTTATTCTGGTCGGGGAAATCCTTCCAAAAGCCATCGGCATTTCATTTCCAGAACGGGTGGTCCGTCTAAATTCGCTGCCCCTGCGCGGCTGGTTCCATTTTCTGGGACCCATTCGGTGGATTCTTGAAGCGATCACTAAAAAGATGGAGCCGGCCGGGGAACATGATAATCGAATGGATGCTGATGAACTCAAAATGCTGATTGATGCCACGCAGCAGGATCCCACTTTTGGAAAACAGGAAAAGGCGATTGTTGAAGATATTGTGAATCTGCCCGAAATCCGGGTGCGGAAGTTGATGATTCCGCGAGTCGACCAGCTATTTTGTCGGGCCGACGCTCCGATTGGAGAGGCGTTGCTTGAGGCGGCGGAGCGGGAGATGGAGCTGATTCCGATTTATGAAGAGGATGAGGATCAGATTATTGGGGCGGTGGAGGTGCGCGACCTTTTCGTTAATGCCGCGTCTGACCAGCCGCTTCGTGCATATTCGAAGCCGGTTAAATTTGTGCCCGAAACGATGCGGGCGGATGTGCTGCTCCGTGAATTTTTGTCCGAAGGGCTGCGCATGGTTTGTGTGGTCGATGAGTATGGAGGGTTGGCCGGTACGGTGGTGCTGGAAGATTTATTAGAAGAGGTGGTCGGCGAATTTGATATTGAAGATGTGCCGCTTGTGGAACAGTTGGGCGAATCGATCTATCGGCTACAAGGCCGTTTAGGAATTCGGGAGTGGCGCGGTTTATTTGTTGGATTCTTGCCCGCCGAAGCAATGCAGGATTTGGCATTGGATACCCTGAGCGGGTTGGTGGTTTCGTTGCTCAAACGGATGCCGGTTTCGGGCGATGTGGCGCAGTTGGGGAATTTGCGGTTCACGGTTGAGCAGGTTCGAGCGCACCGTATTGAAACGATTTTGCTAGAGCTGGTTTCTGCTACAGACGGGGGGAAACAATGAGTTTGGAATCCCTGCTGATTATCTTTTTTGGATTCCTGTTTTCGGCGTTATTTTCGGGCGTTGAAACCGGAAGTTATATGATTAATCGCCTGCGCTTAAAACAACGCGCTCGGGAGTGTTTGCCCTCGGCATTGGTGCTAACAAAATTGTTGCACAATCCGTATATTTTTATTTTCACGGTTTTGATCGGGAATAATATCGCGGTTTTTCTGCTCTCTAAAGAGGTCACCGATCTCTATCTCGGGGGGGGGATGGAAGCGGGCCGGCTTTTGTTGGGCTTCATTCCATGGAATGCGGAAACTGCGGCCACGTTGACGTTGATGTTTCCACTTTTTCTTTTTGCCGAAGTGGCCCCCAAAAATCTGTTCCGTAAAAAAGCCAATTCACTGATGTATCGTCTCGCTAAAATTATGCGGGTCTTGGTTTGGATCTTTTATCCTTTCACTTGGCCGCTCAAACAAATATTTCGTCTGCTCACGCACGGGGCCGAAAATAATCCGGGGCGCGATTTATATCGGCTTTCGCTCGATGCATTGAAGGACTATTTTTCGACGGGGGAGCGGGAGGGCATCATTTCATCGTTCCAAACGCGAATGGTCGATCATGTAACGTCGATGCATCGCATTCCGGTTCGTCTGCTGATGACTCCAATAAAACAGGTCCCGATTTTACCCGCCGATTCCACCGTCGGGGATTTTAAACGATTACTCGCCCGGTGTGAAACAACCGAGGCGGTACTGATGCATAAACACATGGTGGTGGGCATGATCTCGATGTATTCAGTTATAAACCAAAAGCTGGCCGATGATGAGCCGTTGAAACCGTTGGTCAATGAGGTGTTTAAAATTCAGGAAAATCGAAGTTTAAAATCGGCGTTTTACCGATTACGTCGAAATCCACGCCATAGCGCCGTGGTTATTGATGGCCGCAATCATCCCGTCGGATTTATTCGGTTGGAGGATGTTGCGCGGTATATCGTGAAAAAATAAGACTCTGCTTCTTCTCGATTCAGCCTTTTTTTTTCTACAAGGTTTGATCGCCGTTTTCAGGCTGACGAATGGCCACGAGAACATCGTTGAGCTGGAGTCGAGTTTCGGGGCCGGGATCGAAGGTGGTGGACCCATCGCTATGTTTGACGGCAATCACCATGGAGCCGAGCGTTTGCCGAACCCGAGCTTCAGATAAGGTTTTTTCGAGCATGTCGTGTTTTTCGTCGATCACATATTCGCACACCTGCAGGGCAATGCTGCGGTCTTTGGTGACGAGTTCGAGCAGATCAACAACGGAGGGCTGGGTGAGCAGTTGTGCAATTTGATTGGCCCCCGTTGAAATCGGAGAAACGACGCGATGCACTCCCGCTTTGCGAAATTTTCGCGCGGTATCGGGATCGTGCACTCGGGCAATCACGCGTAAATCGCTGTACAGTCCGCTGGCCGTTAGGGTGAGGAATAGGTTTTCGGCATCGCTGTCGAGTGCTGCCACCAGTGCATCGGCCGTGCTAATATTGGCTAACTCGAGAATGTCCTCATCCGTGGCATCGCCGGCGACATAGGGAATTCCCAATTCGTTGAGCCGTTTAATTTCGTTCTCATCTTGCTCGATCACCACAAAGGCCTTTTTGGCGGCCTGTAGTTCCGTGACGACCCGACTGCCCGTTCGACCATAGCCGCAGATAATGGCGTGTTGTTTCATGCGAACAATTTTCTTCATCATGGCTCTTCTCCCTAAAACATTGGTAAGACTACGTTGGAACAGGAACTCGGCGACGCGGCTGAGGGTATAGGCCATTACGCCAACCCCCACAAAAATAAGCAGTGCGGTGAACATGCGACCTGCATTAGAAAGTGGGTGCACTTCGGTGATGCCAACGGTGGAAACCGTGATGACGGTCATGTAGAAGGAGTCGAGCCATCCCCAGTTTTCGATGACGGAATAGCCGAGGGTTCCGAATAATAGAACCAGTACAATTCCCGCGATCCCTTTGCGTAGCCCTGATGCGAGTTGCTGGTTAATGATTAAATTCCTCATACATTGAATTAAAACGGATTGATTCGGAACTTTCCAAACATAATTCATTTTTAGTAGCTTAGGGGTCGAGGTTTTATACATTTAATCACACGAAAACTATTTATTTATCAAGTCGTTCTTTGTTCGGGATATGGCGCCCATAAAGCCAATGCCGGAACTGCGCTTCCCGGAACGGTTTCTCTTTCCTATATAGCCCGGCTCTATTCCATGCGCATGACGACCGTCGGGAAAAAAGTGCGGTTGGAAAATAAGTACAACACGCTGGAGTTCGAGACGAACAGCCGCCGATCGTGGATTAATGGCGTGATGGTTTGGTTGCAGCATCCGTGTCGCAAATCGGGTGCTGGGTGGGGAATTAAGGAGGTCGATTTTAAAACGGCGTACGACCCCATTCTCCGTTCGTATAAGTACATGCGGAAAAAACTGCCCAAGCTGGTGGTTCTTGATCCGGGGCATGGCGGAAAAGATTCCGGTGCCGTTGGGAAAAATAAAGTCTATGAAAAAAACGTCGTGCTCGATATTTCAAGTCGCGTGAAAAGAATCCTCGAATCCAAGCAAATTCCGGTTCGATTGACCCGTCGAGGCGATACGTTTCCCTCCTTACAGCAGCGCACCGACTATGCCAAAAAAGTGAACGCCGATCTTTTTATTAGTATTCATGCCGATGGGGCCGGCGACCCCAGCGCAAACGGCGTTGAAACATTTATCACCACCGCCGCCGGCTGCGACTCGAGTAATCACTACGGGAAGGCCGGCACTAAAACCGCGCAGCACAACAATCAATACGATGCCGCTAATGCGGTGCTCGGGTTCTCCATTCAAAGTAATCTGGTTAAACTATCCAAGCGCAACGATCGCGGTTTGCGTCGCGCGCGATTCTCCGTGATCAAAAAAGCACCATGCCCCGCCGCACTCGTTGAGTGTGGTTTCCTCACCAATCCCGCTGAGGAGTCGCTGCTCAACAGTTCCAGCTATCGCGAAAACGTCGCCCGTGGAATTGCCAACGGCATTCTCGGCTATTTCACCCTTGTTAGACGCGCCCGAAAATAGACCGGATTCTTATCCGACCGATTTCGGGGACTACCGCATGCGATAGATCAGAGAACTTCCGATAATCCAGAAGGCGATGATGGCGCTCCATGCACCGACCCACGGAAGAATAACCATCTGTTTTGCGAAGTATTCCATGGTGAATTGCAAGGCGTAGAATCCAAAAAAGAGGCTGATGGCCGTCAAGATTCCCGCGAGCGCGCCTTTGCGCCCCGTGTGAGCGCCAACCGGAATTCCAATGAGTGTGGCGATGAGGCAGATGAAGGGCATGGTGAGTTTGTGGTGAAAATCAACTTCGTATTTATTGAGGGTTTCGGCGGATAAAAATTGGTGGGTTTGGATGTATTTCCAGAGTTCAATCGAGGACTGGTGCTCGGCGCTTTTGGCCTCGCCCATGAAGTCTTCGGGAATTTCGGGTAGCTTACGCATTTCGAGGGTTGAAAAGTTTTCGGCGGGGCCGTCCAGATTATTGTTTTCATCGAAACGTTGAAGCGTTCCGTCTTCGAACCACCAGCGGTGATCAAGCCAGTGCCCTTTCCGTGCAGTGATTTTGATTTTATCCGATCCATCTTCTCGGCGTTGGCGGAGGGTGATGCCTTTCATGGTGTAAGTGCGCGTGTCGAAGCCTTCGATATACCACGTGTGACCAATGGTCGGGTTGCGGAAGGGGATTTTTTCAAAGTAGACATCGTCAGTTGCATGTTTCTGGCTTTCGAGCAACTGGTGGGCGCGGTAGGCAAAGCGGGGGCCGGAGTATTCGTTGACGATGGCGGTGAAGAGAAAGCAGAGAAAACCGATCAAAATGTAGGGACGAGTGATGCGGTAGATGCTGATTCCGCTGGCGCGCATGGCCACAATTTCGCAGTGCCGAGTGAGCATGGAGAGGCTGTAGAGCGTGGCGAGTAGCAGGCAGATTGGGACAATAAATATAATGAGCGATGGTAGTTGCAGGCTGTAGTAATGCATGAGCATGAGCGGCGATGCGCCAGAGGAAAGGAAATCACCGGCATTATCCATCAGATCGGCAATAATGAAAATAAGGGTGAAAGCCAGTAGCAAATAGAGCAACGGCATCAGCAGATTCATGAATAGGTGTCGGGCAAGTATTTTCATAGTAAGAGTGGAAATACGGTAGCGATAAAACGGAGGTACGGCAAGCGTTGAAACCCGTTCGCGAGGCGTGTAGAGTTTTTGTAATTAATTAGGAGTTTCGAACCATGACCCTCAGAGGAATTATTAACGAAAATCGCGTAGACGATCCGGTGACCATTGTTATTTTTGGTGCTTCGGGCGACTTGACGCATCGGAAGCTGATTCCAGCGCTTTTTATTGCCTATATTAAAAATGTGCTGCCCGCAAAATTTACGATCGTTGGATTTGCCCGCCGCGACTACACGGATGAAAGCTACCGCGGCATGGTGACCGATTCGATTAAGAAATTTTCCCGTTTGCCGGTCGAAGATAAAATAGTCGATCGGTTTGTGCAGCACATTCGCTACCATAAAGGGGATATCTCCACGATGGCGGCTTATGACGAACTGAAAGAAAAATTTCAGGATACGGAGAGCTATCCCGAAAATCACCTGTTCTACCTCTCGATTATTCCCTCCCTTTTTGAAACCGCCGTTCAATCACTGAAAAAATCGGGGTTGGTGGCCGATCCCGCTGCCGCGCATTGGACGCGCGTGGTCATTGAAAAACCGTTCGGGCACGATCTGGAAAGTGCGGTGGAGCTCAACCGCGAACTCCTCCGAAACTTGGCCGAATCGCAGATCTATCGGATCGACCATTATCTGGGGAAAG
>JAUUYK010000189.1 GCA_030588285.1 Kiritimatiellales bacterium | reverse complement strand
TCCCCTCTTTTTCCGCGGCATCGACCACATCCGCAGACACCGTGCGCCCGTGGCAGAAGACAATGGCGGAAGCCCCCGCAAGCGAGGCCACCGCGATCGTGTTCTTATGGGATTGGATGGTGATCAACACTTCCCGCTCTCCCAAATGGGCCATGGCGTCGCTGAGTAAATCGGAGGTGTACCCTCCCGCAAGTTCTTCATCTTTAAATTGGTTCTGCAGGCATGCGAATCCAAGGTTAGTGAGTTCACTTGTTTTCATGCTGGGGTTCCTCCGTTAAGTAAATGATTGATTTTACCATGGTGCCCATTTCAACGCCGGATTGGATTTCAAATTCGTCGGACACGCGCTTGACGTTGGGCAATCCCATGCCCGCTCCGAATCCTTGCGAACGAATCCAATCGTTTGCGGTTGAAAAGCCTTCGCTCATCGCCTTGTCGACATCGGGAATGCCCGGGCCAAAATCGTTCGCGGTGATACGGACGCGGTTTTCGTCGATAAAATGGGTAAAGCTTCCGCCATGCGAGTGGGCCACAATATTGATTTCGAGTTCATAGCTTGCAATCGCCGCCCGGCGCATAATTTTCGGAGGGGTGTTGCGTCGTTTCAACTCGCGCTTCAAGGTGGCCGAAGCATCTCCTCCGTGTTCGAAATCATAGCGATCCAAACGGTATACGTGATGATAGGTGGCTGATCCGCCACTCTGCCCCGCGCCCCCCCCATGCTCCTCCATTTCATTGAGCTGGCGCGAGAGCTCCCGGATAAGGGCCAGGTTAATGTTGCGGGGCGTAATAATACCGACGAGCTTGTTTTTTTTATCCACAACGGGAAACCGCCGATAGGAATACCGGCTGAAGGCCGACATGGCGAAGGTCATTGGAACCTCATCGCTCAAAGTTTGCACACTGGCGCTCATATGCTTTGCCACGTTATCCTGCAGGTGCCCGTGTTCGAAGGCATTCATGATATCGTGCATGCTAACCATGCCAATCACATGCCCTCCGTCCACCACTGGCACCCCGGATAGACCGTTGTTTTTCATGATCGTTTGAACTTCGCGCATGGTGCACTGGCGGGTTACCGCAAATATTTTGCGGGTCATCACATCGCGTACCTTGAGGCCATAGGCCAACTCCTGAATACGCAACGAATTTTCGTCAAGCGGTAGCGGAACCTCGCTCATGAAAAATCCTTTAATCGACCGGCCCGCACGCAGGCCTCGAATTTTGTTATCGCGCTACAAAAAATCGGAACCTCTTGATCCCGGGCGGCAGCAACCAGTTCCGGGGGAGCATGGCGGCGATACACCAGAAAAACGGCCACGATTCCAACGAGTGCAGCGGTCCGCACCATCTGGGCCGAGGTCAGGGAGGTTAAAAGCAGTTGATTTTCGCCTTCACTAACCAAAATGTCGCTGATCAAGTCGGAGGCAAAAATAGAATCAGCCTCCAGATCTTTCCACCCGACAGGGACATACAGCGGCGTTGCGCCCAGTTCTTCTGCAAGTTGTGTAATTTTCATGTCACCCATTCTCGACCCTTCCCCTCCACTTGAAAAGCATTTTCTCGCTTATGCGCCTCGCTATCCAATCGATCCGGCGTTTATGTTACATCATTCACATATACACAACATAATTCACATATATTATTATATTTAGGCCAACTGTTGTCATTATTATTACCTAGATCCCGTATAAAGACCGCTATTTGGTATTTTTTATTTTACCGAATCGACCGGACGTATATATTGCCACCGTTTTTAAAGAGAACCACCACCGATTTGGAGGACAAAATAGATGACCGCAACAGCTGAAAAAGCAAAACTTCTCACCCCAAAAATCGACGCTTTTATCGAAAAATGGAAAGGGAAGCCCGGCAACCTGATCATGGTTCTGCATCGAGTGCAGGAAGAGTTCGGCTACATTCCGCGCGATGCCGCGTTCGAGGTGGCCGCCGCACTGGAGATCCCGGTTGCGAAAATCTACGGCGTAATCACCTTCTACCACTTTTTTAAGCTGACCAAGCCCGGTCGAACCCAGATTGCGGTCTGCATGGGTACGGCCTGCTATCTCAAGGGCGGGCAGGATTTAATCGACGAATGCGAGCGCATCCTCGGCGTCGGCCTCAACACCGTCACCGAAGACGGCGAGTTTTCAGTCGAGGCGGTCCGTTGCATCGGCTGCTGCGGTCTGGCGCCGATCCTGACGGTCAACGGCGAAGTGTTCGGCGACGTCAACATCAAGCAGATGCGGAAGATCATCGAACAGTTTGAAGGAAAATAGGGAGATGTGACGAGTGAGCCGTGAGGCGTGACTAGGAAAAATCGCGACTCACCCATCACGCCTCACACACAACATGCACGCCACGCTTTGCGATTTGATTACAGACCTCGTCCACAACTCCATCGAGGCGGGCGCAACGGAAACAACACTTAAAGTCGAGGAGACGAAAACAAATCTGAATGTCGCGATTGCGGATAACGGAAAAGGAATGAACGCCGATACGCTCGAAAAGGCCAAAGACCCGTTTTATTCGGATGGTCAAAAGCACCGGCACCGCAAAGTGGGCCTCGGCCTCCCCTTCCTCTTCCAGACCTCGGAAATGACCGGGGGCACCGTAGCGATCGAGTCGAAGGAAGGCATCGGGACAACGGTCCGCTTTAACTTCGACCGAACACATGTGGATCTTCCCATGTTTGGGAACTTCGCAACGGCGGCAACCACGCTGATGAGCTACGGGTTCGAGGGGAACCTGAAAATCGAACGGAGCGTGAACGGGGAAAACTACAACGTGAGCAAAGTCGAACTAACCGACGCACTGGGCGATCTGAACGATCTGGGTAGCTTGGCGCTGCTGAAACAGTTTTTTCAAACGAACGAAAAGGAAATCAACGAAACATCCGACTGATCCGACCGATCTGTCCAATCATTTTTAAACTATGGTGGACCACTTGGCTAAATTGACACTTGAAGAACTGCGCAACCTGCGCGAAGCAAAAAAGAAGGAAATGACCCAGC
>JAUUYK010000042.1 GCA_030588285.1 Kiritimatiellales bacterium | reverse complement strand
GCGTCGATCAATACTTCGGCACCGAGTTGGCGAATATAGTAGTGCGAAAAATTGGAGTCGTCGGAAAGGTTGCCTGCGTTGTGAATCGAGGAGAGCTGGTAGGTTTTTGAATTGAGGATTATGCGATAAATGTGCTGAAGGTCGTACCCGCTTTGCTCGAGCTCTTGCGCGAGGAAGTCGAGCAGTTTCTGATTTTGCGGGGGATTGTTGTCGCGGATATCGTCGGCCTCGTGAACCAGGCCGCGCCCGAATAGCCAAAACCAGATGCGGTTAACGATGTTGTGCGAAAAGACCGTGCTCTGCGTGAGCCAGTCGGCAAATTCAACGCGCGGGTCCTGATGGGGTGCAAATTTAACCACGGTGCCATTCGGGAGTTTTGCAACCACGGGTTCTTGGGTGTCGGGGTGCAGAAATTCGATGGTCGGATCAAAGAAGACGATTTCCTCCTTCCATTCGGCGGTTCCTTTATAGCCGACGTGGCCAAAAAATGCCGCCATGCTATACCGCTCTTCGGGGTCCCAGTTGCTGGTGCGCATGCCCATGAAGGTGAGCGCCACGATGCGGGAAATTTCCTGTGGTTCGTGCTTCGGCATGGCCCGATAAAAATTAACCGGGGCCTCCCGAAAGTTACTTCCACTGGAGGTCAGCAGGGTGTACGCAAATTCATTGTATGGCATATTGTTGTAGAGCGATGTCCGCACCCAACGGTAATAGGCCTGAACGGCATTGGGCCAAAGTTTGCTGGGAAATTCGGCTTTTACGCGCAAAATGTCGCACCACTTCAGCGCCCAATAGTCGGCAAATTCAGGGCGGTCAAATAACGTTTCAATCAGTTCGCTGCGCCGGTTGGCCTTGGTATTGGAAAGATACTGTTGGGCTTCCTCGGAAGTTGGGAGCGTTCCAATCATATCCAAATAAACCCGTCGGAGAAAGACTGCATCGGTGCTGGGATCGGAGGCGGGAATGCCCAATTCATCGAGCTGGACAAAAACGAGTTGATCAATCTTGGCCGAGGTCTCATCGACGGCACTTTCCGCAGGAAGGGAAAGGCTCGCCCAGATTCCAATGCCAATCACTAGCTTTAATAGATTCATTTTCCCCTAATCCATTGCCTGTTTGCGTATTAAACCGCTCCCTTGCGAGAACGGGATCGCTCTGAGTTTGGAGTATTGTATATTAAAAAGGCGATCAAGTAACGGGGATATAAACCTCGGGAGTTGCAAAAATTTAGATTTAATCTAAATAACTCGCATTCTCCCGGTCACCAGATAGGATGGTTTTATGGATTTTTCTAAACAACTCAAAAGCCTTTTTAAGCCGCCGGAGCGCCTCCACTCCACAACGGCTGAACTTTCGATTCGCACGGGAACGTGTGCAACTCCCAAAGATTTCCTGTGGATGGAAACCAATGTCCCCTGTCAAAAAGCCTGCCCCGCCGGAACCGATATCCCGGCTTATCTTGCGGCTCTAGCATCGGGGGACTCCGACGAAGCCTATCGCATTAACCTACGCGACAACATTTTCCCTGCCGTGCTTGGGCGCGTCTGCTCCCGCCCATGCGAATCGGCCTGCCGACACGGCTACACGGGCCTGGGCGATCCCGTTTCAATCTGCTTTTCAAAACGCTCCGCCGCCAATTTTAAAACGGCCGAACCCGTTCTGTTGGACCCCTGGTTTCCTTCTTCGGGAAAACGGGTGGCCGTGATTGGTTCCGGCGTGGCGGGGCTTACTGCCGCCCGGAATCTAACGCTATTCGGGCATCGCGTAACGGTCTATGAAAAACATGCCCGTCCCGGCGGTATGCTCAATCAGGGCATTCCCGAATTCCGTCTTCCGCGCGAGATTATCGATCGGGAAATCGCCCAAATAACTGGACTCGGCATTGAAATCGTCTGCAATACCACGGTGGGAAAAGAGATCCAAATCGACGATCTACTGGAACAATTCGATGCCGTCGTGCTGGCCGCCGGAACCCTTAAACCCAATTTGCCCGAACTGCCCGGCCACGAACTGCCCGAGATCCGCCATGGCCTCGATTTTCTCTTGGACGTTAATAAAGGCCGGAACGTGGATCTTGGGAAAAATGTGATTGTAATCGGCGGCGGATTCACCGCCATGGATTGCGCCCGCACCGCTCGTCGGCTCGGCGCCCAAACCTCGGAGTTCGATCTCCAGGTGCTGTATCGCCGAACCCGAAAGGATATGCGTGTGACGCCCGGTGAACTCGAAGAACTCGATGAGGAAGGCATTCCGCTCGAATGCCATGCCACGCCCATCGCCTACCTCAAAACCAACGGATCTCTTTCCGGTATGCGCTTTCGCCGAACGGGCACGGAGGAGGAGTTCGATATTCCGGCCAATACGGTTCTGCTCGCCACCGGACAAGTCCCCGATCCTACCGGCCTCGGAAAAAGCGCGGATAAAATTTTCCGGATCGGCGATTTTTCTACCGGTGCGTCTTCGCTGATCGATGCCATTGGTGATGCCAAAAAGAAGGTCGAGAAAGTTGATCTTTTCCTGATGGGAAATCAACGGCTCGTGACCTCTGTTCGGGTTGAAATGGCCAAAACCACGGGGCGCGATCAGGCGATGGATTCCATTGTGCGGCAGCCGATGCCCACTCTGCCTGCCGGCGGAAGAGATTTGCCGAGTGAGGTTGAGCTTGGCCACGATAAAAATGCCGCGACCGAGGAAGCAAAGCGATGCTATCAATGTCACTACAAATTCGAAATTGATCAAGACCAATGCATTAAGTGTGATTGGTGCCTCAAAGCGAAGCCCCGTTCGGAGTGTATTCTGATGTTGAAGAATATAGAACACGACGCGGGCGGTCGCGCCATTTCATGGGCGGTCGCCGAATCGGTTCGGGATATGAATCTGATCTGGATTAATCCGGATGAGTGCATTCGGTGCGGAGCCTGTATTAAAGCCTGTCCGGTAGATGCCATTCATCTGCAAAAGGTTTCGCTTTTCACGGAGCACGCAATCAAGGATACTGCGGTACATACGGAGAAAAAACCATGAAAAAGCCCCCTGTAATTTTCATTGCTGGCGAACGCCAGCACGCCGGAAAAACGGTCACCAGCCTGGGTCTGATTTCTGCGCTGAGCAATCATATTGATCCGGCCGATATCGGCTACTTTAAACCCGTCGGGCAGGAGATGATCACGCTCTCTAATGGACAGCGGATTGATAAGGACGTGCGCATTGTTCAAGAATTTACGGGGCTGAAAATGCCGGATCTCAATATGCTCTCCTCGGTTCGTGTGGTGTCGGGCGTGACGCGTGAATACATTGCCTGCGATAATCCAAAAGAACGTACTGCTGGTTTTGAAAAATCCATTCATGAGTCGCTAGAGCACCTTTCCGACAAAAAACTGATCATTGCCGAAGGCACGGGTCACCCCGGTGTTGGCTCGGTGATTGGTCTCTCCAACGCCCGGGTTGCCAATCTGCTCAAGGCCAGAATCCTCTACCTTGTGGGGGGCGGGATTGGTCGAACACTCGACGAACTCGAAGTGGACCTCTCCTATTTTTCGCATAACCATTCCCGCGTGGCGGGTGTGCTATTTAATAAAGTTCGGGTGAGTAAGCTTGAAACCATGCGCGAAAGCATCAACGAAGGTGTGCTGAAACGGCTCTTCCCGGAGTGGGACCCTTCGTTGAAAATATTTGGCCATATGCCGGTCGTGAAATATCTCAATAATCCCTCTATGAAATTGATTAGCCAGAGCTTTAAACAGCATGAAGTGATTTCGGGCGATGACCCCGCCGCGTGGCATATCGCGGGCCGGAAAGTGGTGGTGGTCTCTCAGGGCTCCAGCGCTTTTAGAGCCGAGGACCATCTAAAACCACGCGATATCGCGGTGCTTGGAGCGGATTCGCATGCTCGTCTGAAGCGGATCATTGAATATAATAATAAACTCCCCGGCGAAAAGCTCAGTGGTATCATTCTCACCTGCTCGACGGATACCATGCCCGACCAGAAATCGAAGAAGTGGCTCACCAAAAGTAATTGCCCCACCATCGCCGTTCGCCAAGGAACCGCCGAGACGGATATGACGCTCCATAAATGCTTTACCAACACCAAACTTCAGCTCTACGACGTTACAAAGTATCAAAACGTCGTCAATCTTTTTGCCGAACACTTCGATGCCGAGCGCTTTATTAAGGCCTACGGGTTGTAAAATTAGTCCCATTCAATCCGGTTAAATGTGCCGATGGGTCCCGGGGTCGCTTACCTTCGTTTTTGCGGGAGGCAGACGCCTTCATCTGCGATGGCTTGCTCTAGCCGGATGAGCGCCCGGTGAGCAAGCCGCGCCGTCGAAATGCCCCCCCCCCATCAAAATTTAAAAATGGGTTTTCATACTCCCTCGGATTTTACCGTGCTCTTTTATTTACTAATATAAAGGTCGGCTGTAGATTAAAGTGTCCACTTGGGATAGATCGTGCCCCATGCCGGAGTGAACCTTTCTTTAAGCGTCTAAAATAAAGCAAAGGAGCAACGGCATGGAGCGAGAAAAAGGGTGCATTTTTAAAAAATAGATAAAACGAGGGCAGCTGATAATGGAAAAAAACAAAAGTTTGTGTGTGCTGATTGCAGGTCTGCTCGGAGTGACATCCGCGTTTGCGGCGACCGAAGCTGAAGAGCGCATTGCTATAGCGAAGAAGTCTCAAGAGATCTCCAAGAACTTCTCAACGGAAGGATTTGAATTTAATATCGCCGAGGGGCCCTTCCAGCCGAAAAAGGATGGCTTTGGAGAACACTATGAGTGTCCGGACTGGTTCCGGGATGCCAAGTTCGGCATCTATTCGCATTGGGGGGTGGGTTCGATTCCGGGGTATGACGGCCATTATGCACGTTTTATGTATCACCAAGAAAGACCACAGGCTCACAAGGACGATAAGGCTACGAAGCGCCGCTTCATGTCGGGGTACAAGCCCGGACGGGAAAGTGTCTATGAGTATCACGTCAGGAACTTCGGCCATCCTTCCGTTTTCGGCTACAAAGATTTTATCCCCATGTGGAAGGCAGAGAAATTTGATGCCATGAAGCTGACCGCCTTCTTTAAAGACATCGGTGCAAAATACTTTGGTGTGATGGCGGTACATCACGATAACTTTGATAACTATGATTCAACCTACAACGAATGGAACTCGGTCAATATGGGACCAAAGAAAGACATTGTAGGCGAGTGGAAGGCGGCCTGCGAGGCATACGGGCTACGGTTTGGAATAACGTCGCATCTCTCCAACGGAAATCATGAACATCGTTTTTACCAGGGCGAAGCCGATACGCAGGGCCCCTTGAAGGGAGTTCCCTATGACACCATGAATCCCGCCAATGACAGCCTCTACGGTTTCCGTACTTCGGATCGTCTGAAGCGAATCAATCCCGGATTTGCCCAGAGCTGGTATCTGCGGACTAAGGACCTGATCGATAAATACGACCCCGATATGCTGTATTTGGATGGCGGGCTTCCCAACGAGGATTATGGATATAATCTGGCGGCGCATTACTACAACCAGAGCATCCTGCGAAACCATGGCAAACTCGAGGGGGTCTTTGCAATCAAACGTACCCACCCCGAAGGCTTCACGCTAGACCGCGAAATGCACGCCGGTAATACGATCGAGAAAAAACCATGGCAAACGGATACGAGCATTAATCCTGGCTGGTTCTATATGGGAGAACAGAATAAGTCCTTCCTCGATAGAACAACCGAAATCGACGATGCGGGAATGGGGGGCGGTATTGCAAACGGAACGGGCGATCCCTTGCGTCTGAATGCGGGGATGGTCGTTGATAACCTAATCGATATCGTCAGCAAAAACGGCAATATGCTGTTGAATATTGGACTTCGCCCCGATGGAAGCCTGCCGGAAACCTACCGTGATGAGCTCGTCAAGATCGGCGCATGGCTAAAAGTCAACGGCGAGGGAATCTTCGGAACTCGCCCTTACACGATTTTTGGCGAGGGCCCCTTTGTCATGCCTAAAAAAGGCCATAAATACAACGATCATACACTCAGTTACACCGCAAAAGATCTTCGTTTCACCATCAAGGGCGATACCCTATATGCCTTTATGATGTCCTGGCCGGAAAGCAACCAAGTGCTAATCAAATCGCTGGCGATCAATAAAGTCGACGGACAGAAGATTGCTTCGATTACCCTGCTGGGATGCAGCGAGCCCTTGAAGTTTGAGCAGACACAAGAAGGTCTGCTGGTGATGCTGCCGAACGTTCCGCCTTCCGAGTATGCACACGGACTCAAGATCGATGGACTAAAGCTACTAACCACCTCCCTTTCTAAAAAGTAAATTCCTACCAAAGAGCATCAGGAGGAGTTGTCAATTTATACGCCGGGTAAACATCACATTCGATCAATCAACTTCATGGGAGAGCTTTATTGATCAATTAAGACCACGCAGGGAGGTTTATTTGTGATGAAAAATGGTTCTTCTGGGTTTTTTATGGTGAACAGCCTTTTTTGATTGGATATCAGGATTATCAGGATAACTCTGCTATGAAGGCCACTCCATCCTGCCGATCTTTTCAATCCCATCCAGCCCCTCCGGCGGCATTGACAAGCCGTTGCGGATCAAGGCTATAAAAAGCCTTCTCCGTGCTGATTCACAGGATTCGATCCAGTTCATCCTGTTATCCCGTCCCGCGAGCGAAGCGACCGATCATGTGCAAAGCACATAATGGCCAGAGGCCATGGTTCAAATATTCCTCAGCTTCTCTCACCACTAAAAACCTAGAAGAACCAAAAAATGGGTCTTCACTTATATTAGTGGGTAACACTAAATCAAGAATAGATCGCGGATTTTTGATGTTGGATTAAGAGAAGACGGTCTCAGGCGGTTCGGGAACGTCATGGCGTATCTTCTATTTCATCCACTAATCTACTTATTGCGCAACTCTTAATCTTAATCCAACATCCCATTCTTGTATTGTTTTGTTAGTGTTTGTTAGTGTTAAAATCTTATCTTTCTGACTATCAAAAAGAGTTGAGGCTGTTTAGGCATAACTACACCCACTAATTTACGGGAAGAGACAAAAAATACATTATTGGATTTCCGAACGAAGTCATTGTAAGAAGTGCTCATATATTATAAGAAAAAGAATAAAACAAGCAAGTAATTGTAAATTAAGAAAAAAAGGTGAATTTACGATTCCCCGTTAAGCTAATACTATATAATAAGGAAACCGCGATGAATCTTTATAAGCTAGGGTGTGCAATCATCATGTCCGTAATCCAGGCCGGTGCCGTCGAAAAAGAAAGCTTGAATGATTGGGAAGACGAGACCGTCATAAGCAAAAACAAGCTTGCCGCACATGCCACATTCACACCCTATGATTCGGTAAAATCCGCATTGAGTATGGAGGTTGAAAAATCCCCCTACTACCTCCTTTGTAGCGGCAACTG
>JAUUYK010000195.1 GCA_030588285.1 Kiritimatiellales bacterium | reverse complement strand
GGCGGTCGAAGAAGCACTCGCCTAATCGCTTCGTAAAAGAAGGCGCTTGAAATGCGCCGCCCACGGACAATCGATAAAAACAACCCAAGACAACTTCGAAAACACGACTCCTGCAAAGAATCATTTACCCCTGCTCCTGTGGAGTTTTGCTTTGAGTTGCTCTTTTTTTCGATGCACAAAATCAGCGGTTTTGGGGAAGCGGATTTCAATATAGGTTTTAATTCGAGCGAAGAGAGGAATCTCATCAGCCAAAAGATAGATCCCGATCAGAATAGTTAGAAGACCTTGGCCCGGCGTAATCAGCATAATAAGGCCGACAACAATGCAAAACCACCCCATCAAGTGCTTAAGGATGAGCTGGGTATGCCTATTCCAGAAAAAGCATTTCATTAAACAAACCTCCCACCGAAAAAAAACCACGGAGGGGGAAGATATGCGACCTAACCTTGTGGTTTCAAGTGCCACACATCCTCATCGAATCCGCCGAAGGAGGGCGGCGGGAACCCGATGATTCCGTGATTTGCCCTTATTGACCCTCTAATTCCTCCCACCGTTCAAAACTTTTTTCAAGTTCATGCGGAATGGCCGCCGCACGTTCGTTGATGGTCGCAATCTCCTCTTTCGGACTTTGATAAAATTCAGGATCAGCCATGGTCTCATGCAGGTTTTTCTGCTCCGCTTCCAACTGTTCAATTAACTTCGGTAGCCTATGGAGTTCGGCGCGCTCCTTATTAGAGAGTTTTTTTACGGGTTTCTTTTTTTCCGGCACCACCGCTTTTTCAAGTTGTTGTGCATTGGCCGTTGCTTTGCGTTGTTCCAGCCAATCATCGTAGCCACCTACATATTCCTTGATTTGGCCTTCCCCTTCAAAAATAAGAGTGCTCGTGACCACATTATTTAGAAAAGCGCGGTCATGACTCACCAGCAGCAGAGTCCCGTTATAATCGGCCAGCAGGTCCTCGAGCAGTTCAAGCGTTTCCACATCGAGATCATTAGTCGGTTCGTCGAGCACGAGCACATTAGAGGCTTTAGTAAAAAGCTTGGCCAAAAGCAGGCGATTACGTTCCCCGCCAGAAAGCACTTCAACCTTCTGGCGCGCGCGGTCTGGAGTGAAAAGAAAATCCTGCAGATAGCCGAGCACATGTTTTTTACTCTCGCCGATCGTAATCATTTCATCGGCGCTAACATTTTCGGCAACGCTTTTGGTTTCGTCAAGAGTAGCGCGATGCTGGTCAAAGTAGGCCACTTCAAGTTTGGTTCCATGATCAACCGTTCCACTTTTGGGCTCGAGTTGGCCGAGCAATAACTTAATCAAAGTTGATTTCCCGCACCCATTCGGGCCAATAATTCCAATCTTATCGCCCCGCATAATGTCGGATGTAAAGTGGCTGACAATCGGCAGGCTATCATAGCTATACGAAGCTTTTTTAACGGCAATAACCTTACGCCCAGAAAGACCGGCCGTCGTCAGTTTCATATTAACCGATCCCGTGCGCTCGCGCCGTTGACTGCGATTATCCCGCATTCTTTCAAGCGCGCGGACCCGTCCTTCATTGCGGGTCCGGCGGGCTTTAATCCCTTTTCGAATCCAAACCTCCTCCCGCGCAAGTTTTTTGTCGAACTGCGCCCATTGTTCCGATTCACCCGCGAGCAACGCTTGTTTTCGTTCGAGATAGGTGTCGTAATTGCAGGCCCAAGAGTGCAAATGACCTCGATCAAGTTCAACGATGCGGGTGGCGAGGTTGCGCAGGAAAGCGCGGTCATGCGTCACAAAAATGAGCGTGCCTTTATACCGTCGCAAAAAACCTTCAAGCCATTGGATAGACTCGATATCGAGGTGATTGGTCGGTTCATCGAGCACGAGAATTTCGGGTTCGCAGACGAGAGCCTGTGCAAGTAAAACGCGCCTTTTTTGTCCGCCGGAAAGTTCCTCAAACTTCCATTCATTTTCGAGCCCAACAAGCGAGATCGTTTTATCGACCGCCTGATGCGAGGTCCAGTCATCATGAGGATTTTCCAACCCTAGAAATACTAAATCTTCGACCGTGCCAGAGAGATCGTGCGGGACATTCTGCCGCAGGCGACGGATTTTAATGCCGGGCTGACGGATAATTTCGCCCTCATCGGTTTCAATAAGTCCACTGATAATTTTCAGCAGCGTCGACTTTCCTTCGCCATTTCGCCCGACCAAACAAATGCGTTCATTTTGTTCAATTTGTAGAGTGGCATTGTCAAGCAGCTGTGGGCCGCCAAATGCTTTATATAGATTTTGTAAACTCAGTAGTGCCATTGTATTTTCCACGGTTAAGAACGGCGCATTCTCCAGAATTTCAACCAATTGGAAAGCAGAAAAAAGGGGAGGATCTGGGGCGAAAAGCTGATGAATGGAGCGAGTGTGATGCAATTACCGTATTTTGTGTTAGTGTAACACCTCTTCTGTAATTCCAGCTTAGCCCTGTGGGGGGTAAAGCCCGAAGGGGCTTTCAATCCCCCTTCGAAGGGGGATTGAAAACGACGCAATAGAAGATAATCCAATCGAACAGATCATGGAAATTATAATTGAACGAAGGTTTCGGCGTTGGAAAAAGGCGAGCGCGTTACTCGACAAGGCGTTGGATCTTTGGCGGAACAGGCCCCTTGGTGAGATCGCCTATTTGATGCGCGGTATGTATGGAGTTAAGCTCGTCTTCAGCGATGATCACAGCGGTCTTCGCGCCGCGCTTCAAAGTAGTGTGCCGGGCGTTGCCTAGCAGCGGTGCCAAGTGCGCCTTCAGCGCAATGCTTCGGCCTATGTACCCAAAGTTAATCTGCGAGAAGCGGTTATAGCAGATATTCGAAGCATCTTTAATGCCCCCGAACGCATCGTGGAAGTTGTTCTTCAACTATTTTTTCATAAATTCAATACACATGGGGGCGCCCTCGAAGGGAGTATGGGTTCCGGTAAATGTGAGTTCTCCGGTT